>CAMOEE010000026.1 GCA_946611835.1 uncultured Treponema sp.
GACTTGCAATCACATATCCTGAGATTTACGAAATGCAGGTTGAGGCAATCGCCCGGGCAACGGCACAGCTGGAAAAAGAGAGCAAGAAGCACAATGTCCTGATTATGATTCCGAATGTCGTTTCTTACAACGAAGTCGAGCAGATCCGTAAGCAGGCAGAAGCTGTAATCGATAAGGTAAACAAAGAGAAGGGAGTCAACCTCAAATTCGAGATTGGCTCAATGATTGAGTTCCCGAGAGCCGCTTTGAGCGCTGGAAAAATCGCAAAATACGCTGACTTCTTCTCGTTCGGAACAAACGACCTCACTCAGACCACATTCGGTTTCAGCCGCGACGACTACGGCAAGTTCATTGAGTCTTACCTGCAGCAGAGAATCCTTGAGGACGACCCGTTCGCCACACTCGACGAAGACGGTCCTGCAGCCCTCATGGAAATCGCCGAGGAAAAAGGCCGCACTGTCAACCAGCACCTGCACCTGGGCATTTGTGGTGAGCACGGCGGAGACCCGGCATCAATCCACATCTGTTACAGAATCGGCTTGAACTATGTAAGCTGCTCTCCATACCGTGTTCCATTGGCTCGACTGGCTGGAGCGCAGGCTGTAATTGAGTACGAGAGAGAACATCAGTAAGAAGGATAGGGGAGAAGTCTCTCCCCTGCGTCGCACGGCGTTGCGCCGCACCCCACTCTCCTAGGGGACACCCCTAAAACCCCGGTTGGTTTACGCTGACCGGGATTTTTTTGCTTCCGCTGATTTAATTTTCTTCTTTTCTTGCATAAACATAAGAAGTTTCTTATACTTTTCTCACTATATTCACAAAAAAGGTATTTTTTATGTCCAAAAAGTTCTTCAAAATTCTGGTCGCCATATTTTTTGGCTATTCGTTGTCTTTCTTAGCCTGTACTGTCGAGGAAAGTGGCTCTAAAGAACCGGCACCCCCAGCAATCAAAAGTATTGCCGTTGCACAGGCTCCTTCAAAAAGTTCTTATCAACTTGGCGAAAAATTAAATCTTTCGGGGCTCATCGTTACGGCCGCTTACACGAACGATATCACAGGCATTATCACTAATTATACAAGTGACCCGGCCCCTGAAACAGTTCTTCAGTCTCTCGGAATGCAAACCGTAAATGTTTCGTATAAAAATTTTAGCACTTCATTTTCTATTATGGTTATTGAAGAATCATCAAGCATAATAGATCCTTCAGAAACTGAACAAGAAAGTGCCCCAACTACAAAGAAAAAAACTGAGCCAAAAGAAGACTCTGAACCAAAGGAAGATCCTGAGCCTCAGACCATAGTTGTACCGGAGACAGTCACCATTAAAGGCATTTCAGTAGCTCAGAATCCATCAAAGAAACTCTTTCAGGTTGGAGATGAACTTGACCTTTCGGGGCTTATCGTTACAGCCGCTTATTCAAACGGAATCGTCGGGCTTATTTTTGATTACACGACAGAGCCAGCCGCAAATTCAATCATCAGCAAATCTGGGAAACAGAGCGTAAAAGTTTCTTATGGAGAATTTACTACAGATTTTGAAATCAATGTCGTGGAGCAGCTTGTTACTGAAGAAATCTATCTTAAATCAATCTCTGTTTTCCAAAAACCGGCAAAATTGACCTATGAACAGAATCAAACTTTGGATTTGACCGGTCTCATTGTTGTAGGAACTTATTCAAACGGAATTAATACGCTTTTTGCTGATTATCAGACAAGTATAGCAAACGGAACTGTTCTTGATGAGCTGGGAACAAAAACAGTCAAAGTCAAAAAGGGAGAGCTTGAAGCTGAATTCTCCATAGAAGTAGTTGAAAAAATCATCTACGGAGACATAAAACCGATAACTGTCACGGTAAAAGATGAAACCGACATTTCAATTGAAAAAGAAAATATCGAAGGCGGAATTAAATTTAAGGTCTGCGGTGAATATGAATGGATTCAGTGGCGAATGAACGGAAATCTTGCTGGCGTTGAAAGCGAATTCGTATTGAATACAAGCGAAATCATCGAAGGAAATTATGAAATCTTCCTGAAAGTTAAAGATGAAAAAGGATTTTATAAGAGTTCTACGATTTACATTCAGGCAGGAAAATAAGGAAGGGGAGAAAAATGAAAAATTTAGTTAAAGCGATTTTATATATCGGTGTGATTTGTCTTGGTCTCGTATTTGCTTCATGTTCGGATGTAGAAGAAGACAAAGACACAAAATCTTATATCACTTTAAATGCATCTGTCGCAAGAACAGTAAACCCGGTTTTTGAAACGGACAACCTTTCGGACTTTGTGTTGACAGGAAGCATAAATGGCGGAGAAGTTAAGACTCTTGATTCATGGAAAAGCCTTGCTGTCGTCAAAAGAATTGAAGTGACTGCCGGAAAATGGGACTTTACTCTTTCCTGTAAAAACGGCTCTGCTTCGCTCAAAGGAACTCTCAATGAAGTCGAAATCGGTGAGGGCGAAAATCCGCTCAGCTTTGAATTGGTTCCTATAAGTCTTGGAAATTCAACGAGTTACGGGAGGGTCAGCGTTTCAATCAATGTCCCGCAAAACATAAAGTCAGTAACGGCAGGACTTTTTGATATTGAAAACGAAACTGAAATTCCAGAATTCAAAATAGAAAAACTTTTGCTTTCAGGAAGTACGGCGGCTTATACAAAATTAATTGTTCCTTCTGGTTCTTATGTAGTCAGATTCTTTATGTATGCTGACGAAAAATCTTCTGTCCTTGTGAATGAATATTCTGAAATCGTAAATGTTGCAAGCGAAGCAGAAAGCCATGCAGAAAGGACTGTCGAAAAAGTCAATGAGATTTATACAATCACTTACGACCTTGTGCAGGAAAACGCAAAAATCAAGGACGGAATTTCTTATCAGAATCACTACACGGTTCTTTCCGATGTTCTGCTCCTTTCAGCTGATGAAGTTGAATATGCTGACCATGTTTTTATCGGCTGGTACGATAATCTTGAATGTTCTGGCACAAAAATTTCCATTATTGAGGCAGGAACTGCAAAAGGAAATAAAACTTTCTATGCAAAATGGGCGATTCAGGGAAATCAGACTCTCGAAGCAAGTCAGATTGCAGAAAAACTCGCAACCCTCGATGAAGGGGTATATACAATTAAAGCGACCGGCCCATGTTCAGACGGATATATCACGGCAATTGCAATGGCTTTGAAAAAACGCCCTGAACTCATTATTACCCTTGATTTGTCTGCTACGAACGGGCTTATCAATATTGCAGAAAATGCCTTTAAAGGCTGCACAAATCTTTCAGAAGTCATTCTTCCGGTTTCGGTTACAACGATTGGGGATGGAGCATTTAACGGCTGTAACAGTTTGACAAGCATTACGATTCCGTTCATCGGTGAATCAAAAACCGCAACGAATGCTAAAGCGCTGTTCGGATATATTTTCGGAACAACAGAATACGAAGGCGGAACAGAGACAGTTCAAGAGTATGCTTACAACTCAAAAATAACAAATTATATTCCGACAAGCCTCAGAAAAGTAACCGTGCTTGACGGAAATGTCAGTTATGGTTCATTTGACGCATGTAAGAATCTTACATCGATTATCCTTCCAAGCGGACTTGAGACTATCGGAAATTATGCATTTAGAAATTGTTCAAATCTTCCTGAGATTCTTATTCCTGAATCTGTAAAAACAATCGGAAATTATGCATTCAGCGGTTGTGAGAAATTTACCTCTATTGATATTCCAACTAAAGTCACAAAAATCGGTGCTTATGTATTCCAGGAACTTTCAAATCTTTTTTCTGTAAATTTTGCAGATTCAACTGAGCTTACAGAAATTGGAAGTTATGCTTTCACTGGCTGTACAAGTCTAACAAATATTATTGTGCCAGATTCAGTAACAAAAATTGGATCAAGTGCATTCTTCGGATGTTCTAGGCTTACGGAAATTACTATTCCATTTGCGGGAAGCCGTTCTGGAGCAACAAAAGCAGAAGATGAAGGTAGCGCTTGTCTCTTTAGTAATATTTTTGGCGGCACAGGAACGGAGATTACACAAACTTATTATAATAAGACCTATAGTTCTACATCAAAAGAAACTATTACAAGAAGCATACCTACATCACTTAGAAAAGTTACTGTTACAAAAGTAAGTCCTCTTGAATATGCTTTCTCTGGAATCACAACAGATATCGAGATTATCCTTCCAGAGACTATGGCAACACTTACTAAGAATTTGTTCTACAAGGCAAGTGGAATTAAATCAATCAAAATCCCAGATTCTGTTACAACAATTGACTCGTATGCATTTTACGGTTGTTCTGCGCTGGAATCAATCTCAATTCCTGATTCTGTTACAACAATAGGCACTGATGCTTTTGCTGAATGTAAGTCTATCAAACAGATTAAAATTCCAGAATCCGTGACAACAATTTCAGCCTATGCTTTCTATTATTGTGAAAAGCTTGAGAATATTAATTTGCCAGAGTCAATTAATTCAATTGGAAAGTGGGCTTTTTATAATTGTTCATCATTGAAGGAAATTGTAATCCCTAAAAATGTCACTAAAATCGATGATGAGGCTTTTAGTTATTGTAAATCCCTAACTAAAGTAGTAATTCCAGATTCTGTCACTTCGATTTACAGCGCATGTTTCAAAGGTTGTTCTTCTCTTGCTGAAATTACGCTTCCATTTGTAGGAACTGCCCCAACAACTACAGTTTCAGACAATTCAATGTTTGGTGTAATTTTTGGTTCATCAAGTTATGAAGGCGGTGTAGAAACTGCTCAATCCTGGACAAAATGGAATTCGTCTGGTAATAGTGGTACTTATCAGACTGCTAAATGTTACATTCCTGAATCTCTTAAAAAAGTAACTATTACCAAGACCGCTCCTCTTGCTTATTCTTTCTCAAGGATTTCAGTAGATATAGAAGTTGTTCTTCCTGAAAATATGAAAACCATTCCTGACGAATTATTTTATGGTGCAAGGGGGCTTAAATCAATCAAAATACCAGATTCTGTTACAACAATATATTCTTCTGCTTTCTCTGGTTGTACAGGACTTGAATCAATTACAATTCCGAATTCAGTAACAACAATATCTTCTGCTTTCTCTGGCTGTACAGGACTAAAAACAATTACAATTCCAGATTCAGTGACAAAAATAGATTCTTATGCTTTCTCTGGTTGTACAAATCTTGAACTTTCTATTCCTGAATCTGTAACCAGCATTGGAGGTTTTGCTTTCAAGAATATCAAGAGTGTGCATTTTGATAATCATACATCAACATCTATTTATGGTGCAAAATCTCTGAAAAGAGACTATACAATCACCAATATAAATGGGGCCACATGTACAACACCAGGTTCTTATGATGAGATTTGTAACATCTGCGGAAAAGAATTCCATCATTCTGATGTTATCTTACCGCATAACTTTGATGAAGACGGAAAATGTACTGATTGCGGAGTCGAACAATTAAAAGTCGAATCTACTGGAAGTTACAAATTCACTGAAGCTCCAACTACAAAAATCTGGACTTCAGACAATAAGAATAAGAGCTCTTCATATGCATCAACCACATGGAAACTAAATGGAATTTCTCTGATTTACTGGACTGTAAGTAGTGAGGAGAATCATGATAAACTCAGAATTACAGTTGATGGAAAGATTGAAGTGGACGATGTAAGTGGTAGTAAGGAAGGATTATTAATCCTGACACCTCATAATGAGCATACTGTAAAAGCAACTTATTCAAAAGATAGCAGCTACAATACCAGTTCCGACTGCGCAACACTAAAATTCGAATAATTCCATTCCCCACGGTCAGTGAAACTGCTCACTGACCTTTTTTTATGGGTCTTACCTGCTAAGAATTAAGTTTTACAGTGAGCTTTAAACTGTCATTTGATGATTTTGCTTAGTTCTGGAGAAATCCACAGAATGCAAGTTTGAATATCTTTATTTTTTTGTTTTATGTCTGGTAGATGTATTATTCTTTCATAATGACAAATACGGTTTCTTAATTCACGAATATCGTTAACATAAATTTGAATACATTTTATGTTTCGTTGAGATTTCGGACAATTTCTGAACACATTTTTTACAAATTTTGATATTTGTTTTATAAATTGAAAACTGACTTTTAAGCGTTCCGTTGGGGGGCATAAGAGTCCAATCGGATTTTTGAGATATATTTTAAAAGTGCAGATTCAAGGTCTTTGTTCATTTTAGAAATGATACATTTGATTTTTGAATTATTCCATAGTAAATTATAGTTGAGAGCCGCGGGATTCCTTCTCGCCTGTTTAGCAGGTGGTTCATCGAAAGATGGCGTAGGGACCGCGGACTGTTTTTTTAACCCATTCTTTTTCGGCTTTATTTGCCCTCGTTACCCATTCGTTGCCTTAATAATCTCATTCACATTCCCGATGATTGCTCTTGCAATCTCAGGCTTGTTCATGGTGTAGATGTGGATTCCTCGCACGCCGTTGGAGATTAAATCGATAATCTGGTCTGTGGCGTAGGCGATTCCGGCCTGCATCATGGCTTCCGGGCTGTTTCGGAAGCGGTCGCAGATTGCCAGAAGCTTTCGGGGAATATAGGCGTTGGACAAATCTACCATTCGGCTTACCTGATTGGCGTTCGTTATCGGCATGATTCCTGCCAGAACGGGAACATGAATCCCTGCTGCCTGCAGGCGGTAGAGGAAGGAATAGAGCATGTCGTTGTCGAAGAACATCTGTGTGGTCAGAAAATCAACTCCAGCATCGACTTTGTGCTTTAAATTTTCAATATCGGTTTCCCGGCTTGCGCTCTCAGGATGTCCTTCCGGGTAGCAGGCTCCACCCACGCAAAATCCCTCTTTTTTGAGCAGGCTTACCAAATCAGAGGCATGGCAGAATCCTGACGGGAAGACATTTTCACCGGTGACGGCATCTTTTGGGAAGTCACCCCGCAAGGCAAGCACATTCGAGATATTTTTTGCTTTGAGATTGCTGATTATGTTGTTCAGTGCCTCGCTTGTTGAGCGCACGCAGGTGAGATGGGCCAGGGCAGCTGTTCCCTGAGCTTCGATTGCCTGGGCAATGTCGGCTGTGTAGCCCTGGGTTGTGCCACCGGCACCAAAAGTGACGGAAATAAAATCTGGATTTAGTTCTGTAAGCGAAACTGCTGTATTCTTGATTGATTCAAGAGCGTCCTGTTTTTTTGGTGGAAAAACCTCAAACGAGAGCGTGACTTTTTTCTTGTTCAGTATGTCTATGATTTTCATATAAGGAAATTATAATGAATAAGAAAGAAAAAAACCACAGATTGCACAGATGTCACAGTGTCTCCCCTAGGAAGCCGGTCGCCCCCCCATGTGAGCTTTCCACCTCCGCAATGTCCCCTAATCTGTACTTATCCCTGACAAGATTTTCCGGATTTTTCCATCGTCCAGCTTTATGAACAAATTCTTCTCGTTTGTAGGCAAAACTGTTCCTTTAGGCGCATTTTTTGCCCGTCTCAAATGTTTTACCTGAGTGTAATACAAGTCTGCACTGCCGTTTTTCCGGGCCTTTGAGAAGTAGACTGCAAGATTCCCGGCCGCAAGCAGAATTTCCAGAGGAACGGTTTTTCCGGGGCGATTTTTGATAAAGACATAGCCTCCGTGATAGTCACGCACATGAAGCCACATGTCCGCTCCCTTGACCGTGTGGCGGAGCAAATCATCATTTTCGCTTGCGTCACGCCCAACGATAATCTGCCAGCCGTCGATAAAGAAATCAAGGCCAGGGTGTGCTTTCTTTTCCTGCTGCTTTGGTTTTTGTGTCTTACGAAGAACCTGTTCCAGCTTAATCGGGTTCTTTTCGGCCACGATTTCCTTGTACTGCTTTTCAAGAGTGGCGAGTTCCTTTTCGGCGGCTTCAATGTCGAAGTCGAGATTTTCTAAGCCGCTGGTCTGTTTTTTGTAGGTCTCGTAATAGTCGGCGGCATTTTCCTGGGCGGTTTTTTGGGGATCAATTTTTATGCTGATTTTTTTGCCCGTGTCATAGTCCTCACATTCCAAAAAAGAGGAGCTTCCGTCAATCTGGTAGCCGAAAGCAAGAATCAGGTCGCCCTGATGCTTGTATTGACCTGCATTTCGAAAAGTTTCCCGCTTTTCTTTAAGGCGGTCGAGGGCGGCGACTTGACGGCTTTTGTGGGATTGGTACCACTTTTCGGCCTGCTCCAAAAGACTTTCCAGGGAAGTTTGGGCGGCATTCTCTGAATAAAATAAATCAACTTTCTCGCTGTAAGTTGGATTTGGATAATCAGGATGTTTCTCTGCGTAGTCTGCGGCAATTTCTTCAAAGTCACGCACTGGAAATTTTTCGCTCAAAGCGGAAAGTTCTGCCTGACTCAGTTTTTTTTCTTCCGGCAAGACGAGCTTTTCACCGGTCTTTTCGCCTTTGCCCGGTCTTCTGTAAAATGAGTCCAAAATCATATCATCTTTGTCGCACAAGAAAATATTTCCTGCGTTGGACCACAATCTTATGTAAAGGGAGAAAAATTCGTCTTCACCCTCGTCCTGAATGGATTTTGCTTTTTTTGCGGCGTGTTCTTGGGCTTGTGGCATTACATAAATTGCCCCGGCCTTTTCAAGCTCCAGTTTGATGACCCGCTCTTTTCCCAGCTGACTGCAAGAAAGAATCCTCGCGCCTTTGATTTTTGATTTGAGCATTTCCTGAAAGCGCAGGGGCTTTTCGTTTTTGGTGATTTTTCGCCTTGTCTCACAGATTCGGCAGGCTCCGCCTTCAAGAGAGATAAAAAGCGTTTTTGGCTTGCCCGGCTTGTATGTGTAGATTGCAATGGAATTGTAATTGGGTTGAACGACTTCCTGAACAAATCCGCCGGACAAATCGAGTTCTGAGAGAATCAAATCTATTTCGTTACAGTTAAGCGACATTTTTAATCCTGTTTTACTTGCAAATCTTCTATAATAATACTACATTTTCTCCATGAAGAAAATAATTTTTGCCTTTTTGATTTTTGTCAGCCTTTTTTCTGCAAACGCAATGACTGATTTTTCAAATCACACTTTCTGTCTTGGGCTTTCTTTTCCCTATATGCGCCACAATTACAAAACTGATGATATGGATACAGTAACTCTCAACGGAATCGGCTTAAACCTGAATTATCGCAATATGCGAGACACCATGAAAATCGGTCTTTTTCTGGATGCTGACATTTTTATGCCTTTCTCAAAGACAGTTGCACTTGATGAAAATACGATGGTGACATCAAAATTCTCTGACTATGACTTTTTCTTTGGAATTGATGCCCTTGCCGGCATTTACACAGTGCTTTTTCGTGACGGCACATTTAATCTTCCGGTTGGGGCAGGCTTTCATCTTGAAGGATTTATGAGCAAACAAAAATATGATGATTTAACCGTTAAGGAATCTGTTTACACGCTGGGAATTGCTGCCTGGATGAATGTCGAGATAAATCTTTCAAAGAGAATGGGCGTGTATTTTGGCTCAAAATTCATTTATGATTTTTACTACAAGCTGAATAATAAAGCCAGGGTCACAGAAGCAAAAGACGGCTACGGTATTTGTTTTTCTGTAATCCCGGCTGTAGGCCTTCTCTGGCGATTTGGAGAACAGTGATTGCCTTATTTTGACTGAACTTTGACAGAGCCCGGAACGATAGTCTGTGCGTTGAGTGCGGCACATCTTGTTCCTTCTTTGAGTGCTGTCTCAATGTTCTTGTTTTTGAGATAGTCGTTCAGGAATCCGGCTGAGAAAGCGTCACCACATGCAGTTGCATTGAGAACTTCGATTTTCTCTGAGGCACAACGATAGACTTTGCCATTTTCGGCGGCGATTGTGTCCTTTGCACCACGAGTAACTACGATGATGTTATGCAATTCTTTGCTTTTGGCGGCGATAGCGTCTTCAAGCTCTTTTTCGTTTTTTACGCCTTTGATAAATGTTTCACAGAATTCGTTTTCGTTGATTTTGATGATGTCAGGAACGCAAGTCTCGATTGTGTCGAGCAAATCCTTACCACGGAAATCTGCAAGGATAATCTTGCCCGCTTTTTGAGCAACTTCGCAGATTCGTGAGCAGATATTAGCTGACCAGGTTGTAGGCCGGCTGCCTGCAAACAAGAGAGCATCGCAGGTTGACATATATTCATGAACGGCTTCGATAAAAGCAAGTTCTGCCTCGGCACCAGCAATGTGAGCCGGAGCCGATGTTTCGTCTGGAATTACTTCGGTTGTTGTAGATTTTTTTGTATCGAGGATTGTCCAGCATTCACGGGTGTTTCCCTCGATATAAATCGGATGAACATATAAATCATTGTCACGAGAAGCGAGGACAAGAAAATGATCCGCATTGGCATTTCCGACCGGACAAAGTGCTGTTGAGCAGCCTGGTTCAAGCTGATTCAAAACTCTGGCCGCATTGAGGGCCTTGCCGCTTGCGTCTTCACGCCAGGTTTGAGTTCGGTTTACTTCTCCAACTGAAAAAGATTCAAACTGAACTGTCCGTTGAATTGTCGCGCTCAGACAAACACAAAGAATTCTCATAATGTAAATATTACAGGATTTTTAATAAGATTACAAGGAAGCAAAAATCCCTAGTTTGTCGTAAAAAGTGCCGGCTTTTACCCCAAAATCTTGTATAAAATCGTGTAGAGAGTTTTTGACTCTTCAGGGCTGAGACTGAGGCACTTTCCGACTGCTTCGGGTATGCTGAGAGCCTTTTCGCGAAGTTCCTCACCTTTTTGGGTGATGGCGATTGTTACGACCCGTTCGTCATTTTTGTCTCTTGAACGGGTGAGCAGGCCTTTTTCTTCCATTGATTTTAGAAGGGGCGAAAGGGTGCCTGTGTCAAGGTAAAGTGACTTTCCAAGCTCGCCAACAGTGAGTGATTTTTTGTCCCACATAACCATCATAACGATGTACTGGGTGTAAGTGAGCTCGATTTTTTTGAGCAGAGGCGTGTATTTTCGCAAAATTTCACGGCTTGCCGCATAAAGAGGGAAACAAAGCTGGTTTTCAAGTTTTAAGCAATCGAATTTTTCCATTTTTTAGTCCGAAATATCAAAGTCAAATTGTACCTGAATATTGTATTCAGGGAAAGCCTCTTTTACATCGCCGACGACATGCTCGTAGATTGCCTTCATGTTTGGCGAATCGAATGAAACTACCAGATCAAAACGCATGATTTTTTCTTCTTCATCGACAAAAAAACCGTGCATCTGCAAAATATCTTTGTGCTCGTGAACGATTTTTGAAACCTTTGAGCGTATTTCTGAGGCAGTATTCTGCTTTGTGTTTACGCTGTAGATGCCAACTGCCGTCATGCTTATATTGTGCTTTTCAAAAACTGCTCTGGTGATTTTTCGTGTGACTGTATCGATTTTGTCGGCAGTCCATGTATCGGGAATTTCGATATGAATTGATCCCAGATGCTTGTCTGGCCCGTAGTTGTTGAGGACCAAATCGTAAGCGCCTTGAATTTCCGGGTCGATTGATGTTACGGTCTTTTTGATTGCATGAGCCATTTTTCCGTCTATTCGTTCTCCCAGAATTTTGCTCAAGGTTTCCTGCAGGGTTTCTGCGCCTGTCTTTAAGATTGCAAAAGAAATCAGAACGCCGAGATATGCTTCGAGGGAAAGGTGGAAAAGCAGGAAAATTGCTGCCGCAAGGAGAGTAGATACAGAGATTATTGAATCCATGAGAGCATCTTTTCCGCTTGCTACGAGAGAATCAGAATTGACTTTTATGCCGGTTCGTTTTACGAAAAGCCCAAGAAGGACTTTAACGATTACGGCGCTGCCTACGATAATGAGTGACAAAGGTGTGTAATCGGGAATACTTGGTTGAATAATCTTTTTGACAGATTCGATAAGGGCCGTAAGACCGGCGTAGATGATGATTATTGCGATTACAAGCGCTGAAAGATATTCTGCCCGCCCGTGACCAAAGGGATGCTTTTTGTCAGCGGGCCTTCCTGCAAGTTTTGTACCGATAATCGTGATGACAGAAGAAAGAGCGTCCGTGAGATTGTTAACCGCATCCAGGACGATTGCGATTGAGTGGGAGAGTAATCCCACGAGCGCTTTAAAGCCTGACAAAGCGATGTTTGCTATTATTCCGAGGATACTTGTGCGAACAATAATTTTTTCGCGATTTTCCTGCATAAAAGCCTCCGCTGACTATTATGCCTCTTTTTTAAGATTTCGGATATAGTCTACAGCACTTAAACCTGCAACTCCGCCTTCATAAACGGCCTTGCAAACCTGCAAAAGACCGCCGTTTGCGTTTCCACAGCTGAAGATTCCAGGGGCGTTTGTGGCCATTTTTTCGTTTGCAGCAATTGAGTCTCCATTGAGCATGAGACCAAGCTTTTTGGCAAAGTCTGCAGCCCCTGCAGAGCCAAGTGCTACAAATACGCCGTCGAGTGAGAGAGTTTCGCCGTCAGCAAAAGTTACGCCGCCGACTTTTGTATTTTCTGCGTTTGGAATGACTTTTGTGACTTTACGGCTATCGATTTTGATTTTTTCGGATATTGACGAGTCAGCTTCTACAGCCGCTTTGACTTCAGCATCGTCCTTTCCGTCAGTGAGAATCGTGACGCTTTCTGCTATGTGAGCCAGATGGCTTGCCTCGGCTACGGCAAAAGTTCCATTACCGATTACGGCCACATTCTTTTTGCGGTAGAAGAATCCGTCACAAACCGCACAGTAAGAAACGCCCTTTCCCTCAAAATCAATGATTCCCTCGATTGCAGGACGGAGCTTTTTATTCCCTGTTGCAAGGATTATTGCCGGGGCAGAATATTCATTTTCGCCGGCCTTTACGGAATATTGCGTTTTGGGTGGGGGAGCGAGCATTTCAATGTGGGTGACTTCTGCCTCAATCACATCGATTCCGAGATTTTTTGCCTGGGCTATACCGGCGGCATACAAATCCGGGCCTGTGATTCCTTCTGGAAAGCCGTAGTAGTTGTCGATTTTGTGAGCCTTATCCAGCTGGCTTTCTCCTGAGTAGATGACGGCTACATTGAGATTTGCCCGCTTTGCGTAAAGTGAGGCAGAAATCCCTGCCGGTCCTGCGCCGATTATAATTAAGTCGTATGTCATAAACTTGCTCCTTTAGCCTCTCACAGAGTACACAGAGGTCACAGAGAAAATCTTTTATAAAAATATCTCTGTGTTCTCTAAAGCTCCGTGAGGAATTTTCTAATTATTCTACAACAGCTTCTCGATTTTCTCATCAATTTTCTTTGGCTCTACTGTCGATTCAAAGCGCTCGATAACATTTCCGTTTCGGTCAACAAGGAATTTTGTGAAATTCCACTTGATATTGGAATTCTTTTTGTAATTTTTGTCCATAAGGCAGGCGAAAAGACGCATGAAAAGTCCCTTGCAGCCTGTGAAACCTGCGAAAGATTTCTGGCTCTTGAGGAATGTGTAGAGGGGGCTTTCATTCGCACCGTTGACTTCGATTTTTTTGAAGTTGTCGAAGCTTGTCTTGTATTTCAGCTGGCAGAATTCGTGAATTTCTTCGTCGTTGCCCGGTGCCTGATGACCAAACTGATCACATGGAAAGTCAAGAATTTCCAAACCTTTGTCGTGATATTTCTGATAAAGCTCTTCCAAGCCCTTGTACTGAGGAGTAAAACCACAACCTGTAGCTGTATTAACAATCAAAAGAACTTTGCCTTTGAAATCTGCCATTGAAACTTCGTTTCCCTTTCTGTCCAAAACTTTGTAATCATAAATCGCCATAATTGTCTCCTTGCGGTGCTTCCGCCTCATTTATTATTTAATCAAATTATATTGTATCAAATATATATTGTCAAGTAAAATATAAAAAAATAAAAAAGGGGCGTTACGGGGAATTTCCCCGTAGATGGGGGTGCGGCGCTACACTGGAAGCGAAGCTTCCTGCGTGCGACGCAGGGGGAAGGCTTTCCCCCTTGTTTGTATGAGTTTAGACTTTGAATAAATCAATCTGGCTGCCAATCTTTCCGATTGCGTCCTGAACTTGACCAGAGATATTTGCAAGACTTGCACCAGTGTCGTTGATTTTGCGTGCTCCAGAAGACATTTCGTCCATGCTGCCCTTCATTTCGAGGGTTGCCGACTGCAAGTGCTGAACTTCCTCAAGAATCATTTTGTTTCCGTTTGACATTTCGACAGAAGCGTTTTTGACTTCCTGAGTGCTGTCGTTCATGGTTTTGAGGGCATCGGTAATTTGCTGAGAGCCTTGATTCTGCTCTTCCATGGCTGCCTTGATTTGCATTACGAGCTGGTCAGTTTCCTGAATCTTCTGAGAAACTACGCCAAATGAGCGGCTTGACTCGTTTGAAGCCGCAACGACCTCGCCAATCTGAGCCTTGATTTTCGTAAGCTGTTCACCGATTGTCTTTGACTGGGCAGAAGATGTTTCTGAAAGCTTACGGATTTCGTCTGCAACGACGGCAAAGCCTTTTCCGGCCTCGCCTGCGTGGGCTGCCTCGATTGCGGCGTTCATGGCGAGCAGGTTTGTCTGTTCTGCGATACTTGAAATTGCCGTGTTAGCGTCCTGAAGCATTTCGCTCTGGGTCTCAATCTGAAGAATTCGCTCGTTGACATCATTCTGCATTTTAAATCCCATGTTTGCGTTTTCTTCAAGCTCGTTGAAAGAAGCGGCCATTTTTTCGACCGAGTTGTTGACTGATGAAATGTTGCCAATCATCTCTTCTACTGCCGCACTGGCCTGACTTACGCCCGAAGACTGGTTTTCAATCATCTGGTTGAGGGAATCTATGTTGGCTGAAATCTCATCAACCGCACCGGCCGTCTGCTGTACGCTCTGGTTCTGGGTGTTAATCTGATGAGAAATGCTGTCGATGTTGGCGATAATCTGAGTGATGGCGCTTGCAGTGTCATGGGTACTTGCGGTCATGCTTTCGCCGGATACGGCCAGCTCGTCTTTTGATTTTTTTGTCTCGCCGATAATCGTCTGCAGTTTGTCGCAGAATTTGTTGAAGTTGATGACAAGGAAGCCAATTTCGTCGATGACACGGAGAGTAACCCGTTTTGTGAGATCTGCCTCGCCGGTTGCCATTTCTTCAAGCTGCCTGGTGACATTGCCGATTCGCCACATGAGCCAGTGGATGAACCTGTAGCTGATGAACATGAGCAGAAGTGCAAGAAGAGCTGAGATTGGAATTACGATTTTAATAGTGGTGTATTTGATTGCCTTGATTTCATCCAGGGATTTTGCAATGAAAATCATGCCAGTGACGGTTCCGTCATCTGATTTGAGCGGGAAATAAACGGAGAAATAATCCTTCCCCTTGATTTTGTTTTCACCACGGAAAATTTCGCCGTTATGGAGAACCTTGTTTACGATATCCTGATTGTCAAGCACAGTTCCCTCGGCTCCCGCCAATGTTGATTTTACGCGCATGTCGCCTGAAAAAATCGTACATTCAACATCATAACTAACCTGCATCAGATTAAGGAAATCATCGCCAGTCATATCATAGACAAAAACTGCCGCACCGATTACATTGTCGTTTTCATCTTTAATCGGATATGTGTAGATTGCTCCAAGTTTTGTGTCACCGATTGGCTCAAATGAATATGCCAGTTTGCCTGAAAGGGCTTTTTTGACAGCATAAGTATTTGAAAGGTCGCTGCCTTGCTTGAAGCCAGCCGCCCCGCCATACAGAACTTTACCGCTGGAATCCACAAAAGCCATATAATCGTAGTCTAAATCTTCATCGTAAGTGTCTACGATATCTTTGAACATGTATGCGTCTTCATAAATGACGGCCTCGACTACATCCGCCCTTCGTGCAGAAATAGATGCCGCCGTTTTGAGCGTGACAAGCCAGTCTTCCGTAACAAGCATGGCACCGTCTGCAGAATGAAGAAGCTGCGTCTCTGTAGCTTTTATCTGATTTTTGTCAAACACATTTAAACTAATAGCTGCTGCAGCAACTGAAGCGACTAAAATTACGCTGCCTACTAAGGCTATAAGTTTTGTTTGGATTTGAATGTCTTTTTTACCACCGACCCAGCGGTTATTCTCAATTTTACTTGCCATTTAAGCCCCCTAAGTTAGTACACCTATTTATTATCGACTAAAAAAATGAAATTGTAAACTGAAAAAAAACTGAAAGGAGGATAAATATGAAGGAAACGAAAAGGTAAGAAGGGGGAAGTTAATGCAAAAAATGTGGCAGCGAGAAGAAAAGCAGAGCGGCTGTGGAATCACTTGCAAGGTGCGAAGGAGCGTAGCGACTGAGTCAGATACCTCTTACCTTGCACCGTGATGAAACAGCCGTGCTTTTCTGGTAGCGGACACATTTTTTGTTTTAATGTGTGTCTGCTCTTAGTTCTTCGGGAACTTTGACTTGAATTCGGCGAGAACCTTTTCTGGCGCCGGTTTTGCGTCTACATCAACGAGGTTGCCCTTGTTTTTGTAGAAGTCGATGAGCGGAGCTGTTGACTCACGGTAAACTTCGAGACGATGTTTGATTGACTCTGGTTTGTCGTCGTCGCGGGTGTAAAGCTCGCCGCCACATTTGTCGCATTTGCCTTCTACTTTTGGCTTGTTGTTTACGACATGGTACATCTGACCGCAGTCTTTGCAGCAGATTCGTCCGCCAAGTCGCTCTACAACGGCATTGTCTTCGATGTCGAAATTAACGGCAGCGTCGATTTTTGCAAATCCTTCGAGAGCCTCAGCCTGAGGGATTGTGCGGGGGAAGCCGTCGAGAATGTAGCCCTTTTTGGTGTCGTCTTTTGAAAGGCGGTCTTTTACGAGACCGATTGTGATTTCATCGCTGACCAGACCGCCGGCATCGATGATAGCCTTGGCTTTTTTGCCAAGCTCAGTGCCGTTCTTGATGTTCTCGCGGAAAATGTCTCCGGTTGAGATGTGTGGAATGCCATAAGAGGCAGCGACTTCTTTTGCGAGAGTGCCTTTGCCAGCTCCCGGTGGTCCCAAGAAAATAAAGTTCATTTTTTGCTCCTGAATCGTCATTATCGGACTTGCCCGACAAGTTACTTTATCATAAAAACAGGGATTGGGAAACAGAGAAACCTTAATTTTCTATTTTCAGCTTTCAATCTTCAAAAATTCAATTTCCGTGTTCCAGTTGAAGAGCGTTTTTTGGGCGGCGGTTACGAGAAGATTTTTGATTCGCTCCAGGTCTTCGTTGCCGACTGCGGAAGAAAGAG
>CAMOEE010000027.1 GCA_946611835.1 uncultured Treponema sp.
CGTTTTCACGACTGGGAGCTATTTTTGGGACAGAACGGTTTATAATGCGTTTGTCCTATCTGCTTGCATAATTATACGAAAATTATGTATTATTATGCAAAAATAAAGCGGTCAGGAGAAAATTATGGCTTCTAAAATTGTTGTAAATAATTACGGCTCGTTCGATGTTACTATGGTCAGGGGTAAGGGCTCTACCGTGTGGGATTCAAAGGGCAAAAAATACATTGACTTCCTGGCGGGAATTGCCGTCAACTGCCTTGGTCACAACTTCAAGCCTCTCGTAAAGGCAATCTCCAGGCAGGCAAAAAAACAGATTCATGTCTGCAATTATTTCGTGAGCGATATTGGTGTCGCTTATGCAACAGAACTTCTCGGATACACAGGCTTCGACGCAGTCTATTTTGGAAATTCAGGTGCGGAAGGAAACGAAGCTGCAATCAAACTTGCACGAAAATACGGCTACCTCAATGGTGGCGAAAAACGCCGGGTGATTTATACCCTGGAGTCAAGCTTCCACGGCAGAACCCTTGCGACTCTTACCGCAACGGGCCAGGAAAAGTTCCATCCGGCCTGCTTTGCTCCTTATGTCGACTGCTTTAAGACAATCAAAGCCAATGACTGGGAAGCGATCAAAACAGCCTTCGACGACACGACTGCAGCCCTTTTGATTGAGTGCGTTCAGGGCGAGGGCGGAGTTAATATAGTAGATGCTGACTGGGCAAAAGCTGCAGCAGACGCAGCCCGAAAAGCGGGTGCAATTGTCATGGCAGACGAGGTTCAGACAGGATTCGGCCGCACGGGCACTTTGCTCGCAAGCGAACAGCTTGGTTTTGAGCCTGAGGTCGTGAGTTTTGCTAAGGGGGCTGCGGGCGGAGTTCCTTTCGGAGGAATCCTTATCCGTGGCAAGGCTAGTGATGTCTTTAAGGCCGGCGATCATCAGTCAACATTCGGCGGAAATCCTCTGGCCTGTGCCGCAGGTCTTGTAGTCCTTCACGAAATCACTAAGCCTGGTTTCCTCGAAAGCGTAACCGAAAAAGGCGAGTACATGAGAAAAGCCATCGCAAGTTTCGGGGCCAAATGCGTTGGTGAAATCCGTGGAAAAGGCCTCATGATTGGTGTTGACATGATTGAGCCGGTTAATGCAGTTGAAGTCGAGAAAAAGCTCCTTGCGAAAGGCCTTCTCACATCAACAGCGGGTAAAAACACTCTCCGAATCGTTCCGCCGCTCAACATTTCTTACAAGGAAATCAATGAAGGCCTTGCGATTCTCAAAGAAGTTCTCCTGAGCGAGTAGTTTTGGGGGCGTTGCGGGGTTGCGGTTCAGGCACAGCCTTCACCGAGACTCGTCTACAAACTCGTCTCACGAGTTTGTTCGCCTGCCGGCGACCGACTCCCTACCCCGCAGAGAGGGTAGCGACCAACGAAGTGGGCGCGTAGGGGGAGACTTCCCCCTTTTTTTTATGTCCTGAAGCTAAGCATAATTTTTTGTTGCTTTAATAAAATTTTAAGAATATAATAGAATGACTTAAAGAAAGCAAACAAGGAATTGTAATGGACGAACAGGAAAATCAGGAATACTTCTATCTGAAAAATAAAGATATCTATTCAACCCAAAGCCTTCTTGCATCTTTTTCAGCATCTCTTGAAGATTCGATTTATGCTGATTCCTCAAATGATTTCCTCCGCTGGCCTTTTAATGCGGCAGATTTCTTTGAGCTTCAAAACTCGCAGTCTTCAGGGAATGAAGCAGCCTCTGGATTTTCAGAAGCTGCCCAAAAAGAACTTGAAGAAATCAATCTTGAGATAAAAAGCTACAAGTTTGCAGGGACAACGATTGAAAATCAGGAGCGGATCAAAAAACTCAGGGCCAAAAAAAAGGTTCTTATGGCAGAATCCGCTTCTCCAGATTCTCTGCCCAAAAAATCCATCATTTACAAGACTTTCGTCGAAATCAATGACCATAAAATGGTCGAAAAAAAACTCCCTCACTTTAAAAATACAAAATGGCCTTTCAGGGAGCAGATGCCTTATTTTGTCTCAGGCCTCGAAGATTTTGCAGCGGCCATTGAGAGGGGAGAGCCCACGGCAATCACAGGCGGTCCCTGCTTTTTCGGTGAATATGAAGTCGATATGGTTTTCACCATGAAGGACGGAAGCGAAAAGGTCTACGATTTTACTACAAGGCGAAGGTCAGCCAGTGACAGAGTTTCCCAGGAAGCCGAATTCACAAAAAAAAACGCCGGTGAAGTGCTTGATGTCTCTTTCCGAAATCACAAAGAGCTTTTGGATACCGAAGAATATGACAGCATCCTCTATCTCTTTGAGCTTGCCAAAGCCACGGGCTCGGCCCTCACTATTCCAACTGTTGATTTTGCCTACGAAAAATATCTGGACGCAATGATTGATAGCCTGCCAGAGCAAATCAAAAAAAATGCCAAGGCTCGCTTCCGTGAAGTTGCCGATTCAATTATCAGCATGTATGACAGGCTTTTTGAATTTTTCAAAGCCAGATACCCGGAAGTAAAATGCGCTATGATGTCCAGCAAAAACAAGGACTTATTGGAGCTTTACTACTCAAAAAGACGGCCTTTTGTCGATAAAACAGCCACAAGGCGTATAATTTCCGGTATTCAGGAGAAAATCGAGTCTGTAAAAGATTACATCACTCTTCCGGCTCTTCCATACTATTTCTGGGGAATAAAAAATGTCCTTGAGGTGGATTATCTTGGTGAGACCGATTCTTTCTGGAAGTGCCGAAAAATGCACAAGGGAGAAATGAAGCTTTCTGCTCTCCTTTACCCGATAAAAATCAGTTCTGACGGCTGGAGAACGCTTTTTTCAACCGAAAGACAGTACAAGGAATACATAAAAGAGGAAGATTATGGCAAACGATAAAAAAACAATCCTAAATGTTGTTCTGGCACTTGCAGTTGTCTGTCTCGGAACTTTATGTTTTATCTTCAGGGCTGAATTTGAATTTCCTCTAAAAGATAACGTTGAAATCGATTCTCCTTATATTCTCCGTGACTCAGGCTCTTCCCGCTACATTCTCGATAAACAGCGCACAAGAATCCTTGTCAGCGATAAAAAATCCAACGAGATTAAATACATTCTCCCGCCGTCTGGAAATCAGCCTGACTGTTTCTACTATGCTGATGATTTTCAGGTCGATGAGAAAGGTTTCGTTTATGTAAAAGAAGGAAGCTGGGACGGAAACCGGATTGCCCGGGAAGCTATTCTTGTTTATGACAACAAGGGAAATTATGTCGCGACTTATTACGACACCAGTTACTCGGAAATAGTGAACAAGCATAAGGTCATGCTTCTCTCCATAAAAAACGGAACGATAAAATTCGGCGTAAAAGAAAAAAACTGGGTTAATGTCATTGATCTGGACATGAAAACCAGAGAGCAGAAAAAATTATCATTTGCTTTTGAGAACGCTTTTGATTTTGTGAACGACATGACCATAACAGAAGACGGAAAAATCTATCTTCTTGATAAGTCTGGCCGTTTCTTTGAGCTTGACCCTCAGGGCTTAAAAGTCTCTCTTGTGTACACCGCAAAGGATGACGAATTTCCTAACTGGATTGAGCCTTCATTTGAGAAGGTTTTGTTCGCCGACCTCTATTCTGACAGCGTAAAGGAACTGAACCCAAAGACCGGAACGACTTCCACACTCTTTGATCGCTCCGGGGCTGTGACCGTCACAAGATTCCCCTTCTGGACTCTTAAAGCTCCTGTAAAAAATAATACAATGTTCAGGAATCAGATATTTTATCTGACAGCACTCTTTTTCTTGATAGTCAGTCTTACTATCCTTTTAATAAACATTGTCATTGCCTTCTTTAAGAACACAAAGCACATGATTCAGCGAATCAGTGTCTACATCGTTATTATTGTCATGACCGTCTCTTTAACGATTACATTCAGGCTCACCGGGGAATTCTCGAAGGTCATGCGGGAACAAATCCTGGCCCAAATGGAAAATCTTGCATATTCTGTGGCAAATACAATCCGCCCGTCTACCCTGGACTCAATTGACTCTGCCGCTGATTTTGCCTCCCCGGAATACCGCGAGATGATTTCAAGCATGGAGAGCATAATCGACCCCAGCCTTGATGTAAACCGAAATATCTACTGCGATATTTTCAAATATGACGAAAAGCACGGGGCTTATGCCTGCGCATACCTTGACCAGGCAATCGGCACTTTCTTCCCTTTGACCGAGGGTGAAACAAAAGAAATAAAGGAGATTTACGAGACTGGCCAAACCGTACATTCCAGCAAAGATGATACTTCGGCTTCCTACACTTATGTCTCTGTTCCTGTTGTGAGGGATAACGGAAAAGTCTGTGGTGTCGTTTCCGTAATGACCGAAAACTTCATGCTTACCGAAAAAATCAATTCCATGAAGAAGAGCGTTCTGCTTGGAATCGTCGTAACCCTTATTTTCGTCTGGCTTTTAATCGGCGAGCTTATTTCCTATATCCTTGCAAAATCTCAGGCTCAGCTGGAGATGGAAAAAAATGCGGCTGAGGGCGTGGTAAAGGAAAAGGTCTTCCCTCACTACTATATCCGCATTATGGTATTCGTGCTTTTTGCAGCATACAATATGACTACAACCTTCTTGCCTATGGTAATCACGAAAGGTGCCATTGAGACTCTGGGCCAGGGTGGGGAAGGGCTTGCGGCCGCACTTCCGATTTCGGTAAATCTCTTTATCATCGGATTGATGGCTCTTTTCTGTGAAAAACTTATTTCCAGAATCGGCTTTAAAAAAATCATCATAATCGGTGCTTCTTTGTCAGCAATCAGCAATCTTATTGTATTTGTTTTCCCTCTCTCATATTTCCTGCTCTTTTTTGCCCTTGTCATTGACGGAATCGGTGTCGGCCTTACAACGAACTCTATGTACCTTATGGTTTCCCAGATTGAGAATCCCCGAAACAGGACTTCCGGCTATGCGGCCTACAATGCGGCTCAAATTTCGGGAATCAACTTCGGAATGTTGTTCGGTGCCGCCCTCGCTTCAAGTATCGGCCGCCGCATGATTTTCCCGCTGGTTACGGCCATGTGGATTCTTTCGGCTGTTATTTTCGTTTTCCTCTGGAAGAGTCTGGGTTTTGCGAATCCTTCTCAAAACCAGGCTGAGGCAGCAAAAGAAGTCAGAAACACGCCTAAACGGATACTCAAGTTCCTGAGTCACCGGCGAATCTGGTCTTTCATACTTCTTGTTCAGATTCCTTTCGCCCTTATGGCAAGTTTCGTCTACTATTACCTGCCGATTTATTCAGATGCAAGCGGTATGAGCGAGATTCTTGTCGCCGTACTGATGATGCTTTACTCTATGTTCGCAATCTATCTTGGTAACGGCCTTACTAAATTCGTCATGGAAAAGACCGGACCATTAAATCTCTATGTAGCGATTGTTCTCTGTGCGGCGGCAGTTCTGATATATGCCCTCATGGGAAATTTCTCAGGTCTTTTGATTGCGATTTTCATCCTTGGCCTTGCAAACGGTTTCGGTCGTTCCGTTCAGCAGTCAAACTTCTCAATGCTTGATGAGTGTGAGAGCTTTGGAATTCCTGATGCCATGGGAATCTTCAATTTTACGGATTTTATCGGTCAGTCATTCGGTCCTGCTGTCATGGCCCTTATTTTCCTGTCAAAAGAGGTTTCTGCATCAGCCCTTGTGTTTGCAATTATTCTGGGTGCTTTTTGCATAATCCATGTTATAATAAATTCAACATCTAAAAGAACTTTTGGAGGTAACTAAGATGGGAACAATCAAACGAACTTTAAATAAAAGCGTATTGTCTGCCGTCGTTTTTTTCACTTTATTGCTCTCTGTCTGCCTTGGTATCATTGGTTACAGGACATACTATTCTGGAGTTATTCAGCAATATCAGAAATATGAGCGGGATGTCCTGACTCTTGCCGTAAATGATTTTGACTGGGACTCAATCGATGAGTGCATAAAAAATGGTTCGGAAGATGCCTCATTCCAAAAGCTCAGGGAGCGTCTTGACTACATAAAGACAAACACAAATATCGACTGGCTTTACATGGTTGAGCCTCTTAATACCGAAGAAAATGACAACATGAAATATATCTGCACTGGAAACACCCCGGAAAATTATGCCGGTTACAAGGCCAGCGGAGAAGATTTCGTGCGGCTGGGAAAACTCAGCGGAAATGAATACCCGCCGGATGTCGCGGGAAAGTACCTGGATTTTTTCAAGAACTCTAAGCCTGGTGAGTTCTGGTATTACCCCAACAAAACTGAATGGGGCTATGCCTACACAACCTCTATCGTAGTAAGAAATTCCAGCGGAAAAGCTCTCGGCGTTATGAGCGTTGACATCTACATGCACGAAATTGAGACGACTATGCGTGTCTATCCTACGACCGTCTTCTTTGCGACCTTAATTCTCGCCGGCCTCTTTGTTCTTCTTCTTACCCGCTGGATGAACCGCAGGGTTATCAACCCTCTCAAATCGCTGCAGGTTTCTGCCTCAGATTTCGTTGCCCGGGCCAACGGTGAGGATGTGGACAGCCTTAATTTTGATGCTCCTAAAATCAATACTCAGGATGAAATACAGGCCCTTTCTGATTCTCTCATAGAGATGACCATGGATACAAAGAAATACATGACCAAGCTTCTTGTCGAGACGAAAGAGCGTGAGAAAATTTCTGCTGATTTGAATGCGGCGGCCCAGATTCAGGATGGAATGCTGCCTCATATTTTCCCGGGAATTCCTGATCGAACTGATTTCGAGCTTTTTGCCTCAATGAATCCTGCAAAGGATGTTGGTGGTGATTTCTACGACTTCTTCTTTATTGACAAAGACCATCTGGCCCTTGTAATTGCTGATGTCTCTGGTAAAGGAATTCCGGCTGCCCTCTTCATGGTAATTTCTAAAACCATCATAAAGAACCGTGCATCCATAGGCGACAGCCTTTCTCCGGCTCAGATTTTGCATGATGCCAATAATCAGCTTTGCGAGGGGAATGCCTCTGGCCTCTTTGTTACCGTATGGCTCGGAATCATAGACTTGAACACAGGTCTTATTAAGGCGGCCAATGCTGGACACGAATATCCGGCAATCCGCCAGCCAGGCAAGAAGTTCGAGCTTTTGAAAGATTCTCATGGCTTCGTTCTTGCCGGTCTTGAAGGCTCAAAATACAAGGAATATGAAATTCAGCTGGAGCCAGGCGCAACGATTTTCGTTTATACGGACGGCGTTCCTGAGGCGACAAATGCCAACAACGAGTTGTTTGAGCTTGACAGACTGGAAAAGGCCCTCAATATTAATCCAGAAGCCAAGCCAAAAGATTTGCTTCCAATCATCCGCCGCGAAGTTGACCGCTTTGTGGGAGATGCACCTCAATTTGATGATTTGACAATGCTTTCTCTGACCTACTACGGAAGAAAATAATCGGTGGGGACTATGGAAAATCAAGCAGTGGGAATGAAAATTGTTTCCATTAAGAACAACGAGCGCCTGCTTACTATAAAATGGCGCTTGACAATGTGGTGCAACTACCACTGCTCCTACTGTATTCAAAATGGCAAAAAAGAAAGCGAGAAAACCGACTTCAACAGACTCATGAAGATTGCCGCAGATGTTAACAGGCTGATTGAAGAGTCTCCCCGGCCGGTAAAACTCTCGCTTCTTGGCGGTGAAGTAACATTGTATGATTTGGAACGGCTGATTGCCGCCATTCCATCCGGAAAGCTCGCAAAAATCGCCCTTACGACCAATTTATCAAACAGCAGCGGCTATTATGTCTCTCTGGCGAACTATCTCCATTCCCGGGGCGTAAAGTTTGGCCTGTGCTGCAGCCTTCATACTGAGTATGTGTCTCCTGAATCATTCGTAAAAAAAGTTGCTGAAATAAAATCAAAGGCGACTTTTGATGTAATCAAAATTGAATCAGTCCTGAATCCGAATACCGAAAAATACGCAAAGACCATTGAGAAGCTTTGTACGGAATACGGCATTGATTATCGCTTTGACTACGACAGGAATCAAGATGACTCCTACCGCTCTCACAAACAGAACATATCAAAAGAATCGCATAACCGCTATACGGTGACATTTGAAGACGGCTCAGTAAACACTAAACTGTCACGAAGCCAGCTGATTAATCTTGGAAACGGCCAGACTGAACGCTCGAAGTTCAAGACTGAAAAATCTTTTTACTGTACAAGGGGCATGTCTTTTGTCTATATTGATATGGATATGGCCGCCGACCAGAATGTTTGTATTCCCCGTGAAGAGTATGTTCCCGTCAGCCAATACCACATAAAAACGGAGCCTCAGATCTGCCACAAAGATTCCTGCTCGCTTTCCGGTGACGTTTCGGTGGCACTAAATAAAGAGGACCTTGATTTTCTATGAAAAACTCAAAAAATCCAGAAAATGAGCTTAAGAGGCGTCAGTTTCTGCTAACCGGATCCTATATTCCGGTTCTGCTTTCAGTCGCAATTCCGCTTCTTTCTCATAACAGCCTTACCATCATTTTTCAGTTCTTTGACATATTCACAGCCGCAAACATGAGTATGAATGTCGTTACGACCGTATCCCTCGTTACGGAAATCAAGGCGGCGGTCTCAACTGTGTGCGGCGGTTTGTGTATTGGTGCCGGAATAATGATTTCCCGCTCTTTCGGCCGGGGCGACATGGAGGAGGTCCGAAGTCAGATCAGCACTGTTTTCTTCTTGGGAATAATTGCGGCCGGCATACTGATTTCGCTCACCGTTCCTTTCGCAGTTCCGATTCTTCGTCTATGTGCTCTTCCTGAAGACTTGATCCCATCGACCGTCCTGTTTTTTATAATAAGCATTCTCACCATTGTATTCGGCTTCATCAATTCAATATTCTTTGCTACAGAAAAGGCCCGTGGCCGTACAAAGAGCGTCATGTACGGAAACATGCTTATTCTCATCATAAAGACAGGTCTCAATGCGATAATAATCACCCTTGTTTCCACACATAGACTTGCTCCTTCCGTGGCAATGTATCTTCTTCCGATCTCAACCGGAATTTCGTGCGGAACAGTGACTTTCATAGCCTTGATCCGTATGTTTTCCCCAAAAAATATGTTTCATGTAAGCTGGAAATGCACGGAATTTAAAAAAACATTTATTTTACCGCTGGCAAAGTTGTCATTTCCTGTTTTTATTGAAAAATTTCTCATTCCCTTTGGAAAAGTCGTCTGTAACGGATTATACCTTGGATTCGGAAGCATCGGAGTTGCGGCCTTCTCGTGTACCCAGAGAATTGTTTCTATTGCAACCACCTCGCTCACATCTTTCAAGGATGCGGAATCCACCATCGTCTCTGCCAATTTAGGAAACCGGAATGCAAATCGTGCGGTCTATTTCCTTGTTTATACAACCTTAGTATCATGTGCGGTCGGTTTTCTTCTGTTTGTTCTCACCGTCGTTTTCAGCGAGCAGCTTATACATTTTTTTGCGAAAGATAATCTGGAACTTGCGGATTCAATGCGAATTATCTACCGAATACAGCGATGGGACGCAATATTTGTAGCAATCGACGGGGCTGCCTGCGGATTTTTGTACGCTAACAAAAAGACAAAGCTTCCGACGATTGTGAATATCGTAAAACTGTTCGGCGTACGAATTCCATTGTTTCTCCTATTAACACGGATTTATGGATTCGGCATTGAAGCAATCGCATGGTCTATTCTCGTTTCAAACGGAATGGATGCCCTGCTTTCTATTGTTTTTGTAATCCATGGCATTATTGACTTGAAACACACATCTGCTATCGAAGCCAGCAACAACGACACTCTCTTTTCTGCGATTACTGCATTGGGAAAATGGGATGCATTCGACGAATTCCAGGCAAACCGATACGGAATCAAAGTTCCTGCGGAAGTGCTTTCTGCGATGCGAACTCGTTACAATGCGACACTCACCGACAAGGAAATGGCCGATTGTTACAAAGAGGCGATTGTCGAAGCCCGCATAGAAGAACTGGAGAAAATGGAAGAAGCGGCTGCCTCAAGCTTGTAATCTGGCACAACCCTATAGGAAGAGCCGCTTTTACGAGCAGATTTCTTTTTTAAGGGCTTCGATGCTTTTCATTGTCTTTTCAAAACCTTTCGATTCTTCTTCATTGAGCAGGCCTTTTTCTTTCCAGCTCTCAATGATTTGGCAGGCTTCTTTAAGGGGCAGTTTGAAAATTGTGTAAGTGGGCTCGCTTGAAAAACTCTTTATCGGGAACTTGAGGAAGCGGAAATCACAATAAAGAAGAATTACAATCGTTGAGATAAGCATGTTTGTTTTTCCCGGGGCAAGGCGAAGAAGTTTGTTGTCAATATGAGGAATAGCGAAATTATAATTACTTCGTTGTTTATCGGAAAGCTTTCCGCCCAAAAAAGCCGCAAGGTATTGAAAATCATTTTCGTTGTTGAAGGTGCTGTAGGAGTCGTTTTTTGAAAGCAGCTGGCTTGCGAATGTGCCTCTTATGCGGATATCGAAGGGGTTGTCCATTATCGGACGGAACTTCTCGCTGCACATGTGGGCGAAGGTTTCTCCAAGACCGTCAATGCCGAAATCTCCCAGTTCTTTTAGCACCCTGAATTTTTCAGAAAGAGGAACGACTTTTCCGTCCAGTTCCTTGTGTTCTTCTCTATTTTGCATGTTGAATTTGTAGGGATTGCAACGGTAAAAAACGGAATCCCAGTTCTTCCTTCGGCTGATGAAAGAAAGCGATATTTTTGAGTCCAGTCCTGCCGTTAAATCGAACAAGAGATTGTCACGCTGAAGCAAATCAAGCCATTCGTAAAACCATTCGTGAATGAGCTGATAGGCCTGGGGAGAGGCAATCGGAGTCTTGTGATACTGCCAGTCAGTTTTTTCGATTGAAAGACAGCCCTTTGCCTGGTCTATCGTGATTTTTTTCCAATCGGCGCACAGAATGATTTCTTTATACTGACGGATATACACATCCTGAAAAGGAAGAGACTCGTTTTTTGTGAGGGTAATTCCCTTTTCTTTAAGATAGCTGGCAAGACACTCCTGATTGTTGCTCAGCGCAAAGTCGCTTTCTGTCTGATACAGGTAGATGAGAAAGGGCATTCCTTTGCATTGAAGAATGATTTCATCCCCGGATATGCTTCCAGAATGATCGATTTTTCCAAAACTAAATGAATAGTGAAATTCTTCAAAAGAAATGACTCTCTTATTCGTAATCAGAAATTGATCCATATATTTAATATTATATTAAGGAGTAGTGCTTTGCAAGGAATTTCATGCTTCATGCACAATTCATGGTTTATTTTTTTTCACCAATACTATATAATTAAATTCCGTTATGAGAAACGGATTTGATAATGAAAAGTACCTCAGAATTCAGTCTGAGCACATTAAGGAACGGATTGCCAAATTCGGCAATAAACTTTATCTGGAATTTGGCGGCAAATTATTCGACGATTATCATGCAAGCCGCGTTCTCCCCGGTTTCCAGCCGGATTCAAAACTAAAAATGCTTATGCAGCTGGCTGATATGGCAGAAATTGTCATTGCAATCAGCGCAGTTGACATCGAAAAAAACAAGGTTCGTGGAGACCTTGGCATCACTTACGACAAAGATGTTCTCCGCCTCAGGGACGAATTTCAGAATCTTGGTCTCATGGTCGGTTCCGTCGTAATTACTCATTTTAAAGGTCAGGAAGGAGCAAAGGCTTTCAGAAACAAGCTCAAGAGAATGGGCATCAACTGCTACTACCATTACATGATTGAAGGCTATCCACAGAATGTTTCTTTGATTGATTCAGACGAAGGCTACGGAAAAAATGATTATGTTGAGACTAGCCGGCCTCTGGTTGTCGTAACGGCCCCAGGCCCCGGCAGCGGAAAAATGGCCGTCTGTTTGAGCCAGCTTTATCAGGAGCAGAAGCGGGGAGTCAAGGCCGGATACGCAAAATTTGAGACCTTCCCAATCTGGAATCTTCCGTTAAAACACCCGGTCAACCTTGCTTATGAGGCCGCCACAGCTGATTTGAACGATGTGAACATGATTGACCCCTTCCATCTTGAAGCTTATGGCGAGACGACCGTAAACTATAACCGTGACATCGAGATTTTCCCAGTCCTCAACGCAATTTTCGAGGGAATCTACGGCGAGAATCCTTACAAGTCTCCAACCGACATGGGCGTTAACATGGCCGGTTACTGTATTTTCGATGACGATGCCTGCCGGGAGGCCTCAAATCAGGAAATAATCCGCCGTTATTTTACCGCCCTCGACGACCTTGTCGAAGACAAAGCAAGCGAAAATGAAGTCAACAAAATCGCCCTTCTTATGAAGCAGGCAAAAATCACCCCGGAAGACCGAAAAGTCGTGATTCCTGCAAATGAGCGTGGTGCAAAAGCTAATGCGCCTGCAGCCGCAATCGAACTTTCTGACGGAACGATTATCACCAGCGAAACTTCAAGCCTTTTGGGAACTTGTGCGGCTCTCATCCTGAACGCAACAAAGCACCTTGCCGGAATTGACCACAAAGTCAAGCTCATTCCAAAAAATATGATTGAGCCAATCCAGAACATGAAGGTCAACTACCTCAAGGGAAACAATCCCCGGCTGCACACCGATGAGGTTCTCGTGGCCCTGGCAATGCTATCTCCGACCGACGAAAACTGCAAAAAGGCGCTGGAACAGCTCCCGAAACTCGACGGATGCCAGGTTCATACTACGGTAATGCTTTCCGAAGTTGACCGGAAGATTTTCAAAAAACTCGGCGTGAATGTCACGATGGAGCCAGTGCTTAAAAAAAGCGGAAAGTGCTAGGGTATGAAAAACACAATTTATGTCTTCGGCCATAAAAATCCTGATACAGACTCGGTAGTTTCGGCGACCAGTTATGCCGCTTTCAAGAACCTGCAGGGCTTCTCTGAGTATAAGGCTGCCCGCGCGGGTAAGCTCAACCCCCAGACTGACTACATTTACAAAAAATTCGGAATTACTCCACCGGAATTCATTCCTGACATGAACCCAAAAGTCGCCTATTACATGAGCGATGAGGTTGACGGCATAAATCAGATGACCCCTTTCTGGGAAGCTTCGGCTTTTATGCGTGAGAAGGCTCGCAAGGTTCTTCCTGTTGTTGACGATGAAGGACACTACAAGGCAATTCTCAACTACAATTCCTTCACAAAAAGGATTTTTGGCATTTTGAGGCCGGAACATCATATTTCCGTTGTCACAACCGTTGCCCTTATGTGCCAGACTTTGAAGGGTAAAATCGTCTGTGAGGGGAGTGAGGCCGAGGTCCTTCACACCTACACTGTCATTTCCGGTTCTTCAAGCCTTGAATCCTTTTCCAAGACCCTCGACGACCACAAGGACAAGGAAAGCATTGTTGTAATTACCGGTGACCGGGAAGATATTCAGAATCTCTGCCTTGAGCGCAAAGTTCGGGCCCTGGTTTTGAGCGCAGGCCGTGTCCCTGGCAAGGAAATCCTGGAAAAGGCCAGAAAGAGCGGAACGAATATCATCGTCAGCAAGTACGACACAGCCTCCACGTCTATGCTTGTTCTTTATTCGACCCCGGTGCGTGTTCTCTGTGACCAGACAATCAGGCCAGTCAAGCCCGAGGATTCAATTCAGAAAATCATGCCCGTGCTAAAAGAAGTTGCAAGCCAGACTCTTCCTGTCGTAGATGATGAAGGAAAGATTGTCGGTATGCTATCCGAGATTGATGTTCACCATGAGTCTAAAATCCGTATTGCCCTGGTTGACCATAACGAAAAGACACAGACCGTTGACGGAATCGAAAATTACCAGATTTCGGACATCGTTGACCATCATAGAATCGGTTCTGTCAGCACAAAAATGCCGATTTCTTTCATCAACATGCCCCTTGGCTCGACATCAACAATTATCACCAAGCTTTTCATTGACGAAAAAGTTGACATTCCAATGGACATTGCCCGCCTGCTCTTGTGCGGAATTTTGAGCGACACACTGATTTTAAAGAGCGCCACAACTACACCCACTGATGTCGAGATTGCCCGCTATCTTTCAAAAATTACTTCTCTCGATATTGAGACTCTTGGCGAGGAAATCATAAAGGCCGGAAGCCGAATCAGCGGCCGCACTTCTTATGAGGTCATCAATCAGGATATGAAGGAATACAATGAGAACGGAATCCTGTACACCGTAAGTCAGATTGAAGTTGACGGAACCGGTGAAATACTGGACCGTAAAAATGAATTCCTTGATGATCTGGAGATTGCCCGCCGAAGCCACGGAGCCTTGTTCTCAACACTTCTGGTGACGGATATCTCAACCCTGTCGTCGGTGATGCTGGTTGCCAGCGAAGAAAAGTTCCTTCAGGTGGTAAATTTCCCCAAGCAGGATGAGCGAATCTACTTTTTGAAGGATGTTGTCAGCCGAAAAAAACAGCTGATTCCAATGCTTTCAGAAATTATTGCGGTCTATTCCGAGTAAAAAAGCAGAAAAGATGGAGAGGGCAGGGCTATTCGGCCTTGTCCTTTATTATGTCTACGGCCTCCGTGAAAGGAAGGGGCTTTCCCCAGACGAAGCCTTGAACGAAGTCGCATTTATGCTCTTTGAGGACACCGATTTGCTGTTCGTTCTCAACGCCTTCTGAAATTACATCACAGTTCATGACATGCCCCATGTAAATCACTGAATTGACCAGATCCCGGATTGTATTGTTGCTTTCGATGTCATCGATAAGGCTTTTGTCGATTTTGAGAAGGTTAATCGGAAGTTTCATGAGCTGGGCGATTGAGGTGTAGCCTGTTCCGAAATCATCAAGCGCGACATGAACGCCCATTTCCCTCAGGGCCTGAATATTTTTGATTGTCGCTTCCTGGGAATCAGCAAGGGAATATTCCGTGATTTCGATTTCCAGACAGTGGGCCGGATACTTTGTTTCAGCAAGGATTGTCTTGATTCTGCCGGCAAAATCTTCCATGCCGATATTTTTGGCCGAGACATTGACCGAGATTATATATTTGTCTCCTTTTTCATCAAGAACAGGCTTAAATTCCCTCATTGCCCGGCGAAGGACATAATCATCAATTTTGAGAATCAGGTTTGATTTTTCTGCTGCCGGGATAAAGTAAGCCGGGCTTACGATTGAACCGTCAGGCTTCTTGCAGCGGATAAGGGTCTCGAATCCACGGAGAGATTTGTCTGCGATGTTGAACTGAGGCTGATAAACCAGGTAGAAATAATCTTTTTCAAGACTTTCGTGTATGAGGGTCTCTGCTTCCTTTTGCTTGACTTCGGCCAGTTCCAGCTCCTCGTTATAAACACAGAGTTTGCTGACGGAAGATTTCTTGGCGTAGGCGAGCGCAGTGTCTGCATTTTTGAAAATCTTGTTTTCGTTGTCACCGTCTGCCGGGTATTTTGCGATTCCGGCTGCAAGACTTATGACCGTTACCCTTGAGCTTGTTTCGCCGGCTCCAATCGGCAGCTCCAGGTTCCTTGGTTTTATCGCTTTAAGAATAATGTCCTCAACATCGCTTTCTTCATCAAAAATTGCGGTGAAGATGGCACCTGTCACTTTGAAAAGCTTATTTTTTCTTCCGATGACGGATTTGAGTTCTTTGGCTGTTTCCTGAAGGATAAAATCACCAGTCTGGATTCCGTAAATGTCGTTCAGCTGCTTGAAGTCCTCGATTTCGATGCAGGCGACATGAAATTCTTTGCCCTCGCAGATTTTATCGTGAAGAACTTCGATGAATTTACGGCGATTTGAAAGACCAGTGATTAAGTCCGTATAGCTGTTAATCGTGCTTTTTTTGTAAAAATGATAGATGACAAGAATTGAGGTGAGGGAAACTATGGGGGAAATTACTCCCGGAAGTGCACTGAGGGAGTGTGAGCGGGTAATTGAGCTTATGCTTGTGAAAAGCGAGAAGAAAATAATGAGTGAGGCGATTTTGCTTCCGTAGCTGTAGTGGATGAAAACCATGAAAATACAGCAGAACATATTGATGGAAGACAAAATTCCCTGAAGACTGACTCTGGGCAGAGAAAAGCTCCCGATTTGAAAAATCTGCTGACGGGACATGCCGATTCTTGTAATGCCGTAAAGACAAAATATGCTTACGAGAGTGCAGATGCTTAACTGAATGATTCGCCTGGATTGTGATGTGATGTTTAAATTCATGTTATCTTATTTTAACATTAATTTATGAAATCCTCAATTAAAATCCAAAAAAATCCTGCTTATTCCTTCCATTTGGTGTATTTGTCACATTCGAGAATTTTTCTTGCATTTTCGACCCGCTCCACCGTAGGACTTTCGGTTTTTTCGAGAGGATAGGGAATGCCCAAATCTTTATACTTGGTGATTGCAAGGCCGTGGTAAGGCAAGATTTCGACCCGCTCGACATTGCTCAGTGTGCGGATAAAATCCCTTGTCTGTTCTAGATATTCGTCATTGTCGGTGATTCCAGGAACTAAGACATGGCGGATCCAGATTGGCTTTTTGATTTCGTCAAGGTAGGCGAACATTTCCCGGACATTTTTTCCTGTGCAGCCGGTGAGTTTTTTGTGCTCTTCTTCATTTATGTGCTTTATGTCCACGAGAAGAATGTCAGTTACTTCCATTAACTTCTTGAATTTCTCGAACCATTCGCCTTCTTTTTTGAAAGGGCCGCCAGCCGTGTCGATGCAGGTGTTGATGTTGCGCTCTTTTGCTTTTGTGAAAAGCTCTATTAAAAAATCGATTTGAGCGAGAGGCTCTCCGCCAGAGACAGTGATTCCGCCTTTTTTGCCCCAGAAATCCCGGCAGTCCTCGGCCTCGGCCAGAAGCTCGTCGGCGGTGTAGAGCTTTCCTTTAGTCATTTCCCAGGTGTCAGGATTGTGGCAGTAAAGGCAGCGGAAAGGACAGCCCGAAAAGAAAATGATAAAGCGGCTTCCAGGTCCGTCCGCACATCCGAAAGACTCTAACTGATGAATATATCCTTGTAATGCCATGATTTGTACCTCTTGTTGAATTGAAAGTTGAAAACGGAAAGTTGAAAATTACGAGACAGATTATATCATAAAACCGGGATTTATACAGTAAGTTTACCCGTTCTTGATTTGAGAAATGCGGACTTTTGCGGCGAT
>CAMOEE010000028.1 GCA_946611835.1 uncultured Treponema sp.
AAAATCCTGAATGCCGATGGGCAAAAATCGATCAGCCATAAATAAATTGTAGCACAGTGAATGAAGATTTGCTATAAAACCAACACCACTAAGCAAAAATATGGTATACTACTCCAAATGTCCGAAGAGAAAACCTATATCGCCATTGACCTGAAATCCTTCTATGCCTCTGTTGAATGCCGGGAGCGGGGCCTTAATCCACTTACCACTAAGCTTGTGGTCGCTGATTCAAGCCGCTCAAGCAAAACGATTTGTCTTGCGGTCACTCCGGCCTTAAAGGCTTACGGGCTTTCCGGGCGCAGTCGTCTTTTTGAGGTGGAGGCCAAGGCCCGCGAAATCAAGCGGCAGACCGGGAAGGCTCTTGAATACATCACGGCTCCTCCCCGCATGGCACTTTACATTCAGTATTCAGCCCGCATTTACAATATTTATCTCAAATATTTCTCGCCGGAAGACATTCATGTTTATTCCATCGACGAGGTTTTTATTGATGCAAGCTCCTATCTTACGCTTTACAAAACTGATGCCCACTCACTCGCCATCAAAGTCATCAAAAACATTCTCTCTGAAACTGGCATCACTGCCACGGCGGGAATCGCTCCCAACCTTTACCTATGCAAAATCGCCATGGACATTGTGGCCAAGCACATTCCTGCGGACAAAGACGGAGTGAGAATCGCTGAGCTTGACGAAATAACTTACCGGGAAAAACTCTGGTCTCACAGGCCGCTAACTGACTTCTGGCGTATTGGAAAAGGAATTGCCCGCCGCCTGGAGAAAAAATACATTTTCACAATGGGGGACATTGCCCGCTCTTCCCTCAAAAATCCCAATCTTCTTTATGACGAGTTTGGAATTGATGCAGAAATCCTGATTGACCATGCCTGGGGCTACGAAAATGTGGGCATGAAGGACATCAAAAACTACAAAAGCACGGCAAAATCCCTTACCAGCGGGCAGGTTCTCCAGAGGCCCTATTCTTTTGATGAAGGAAAAATCATCGTGCGGGAAATGGCAGAGCTTTTAGCCCTGGATTTGTTTGAAAAAAATCTTGTCACAAGCTCGGTTACTTTGCAGGTGGGCTACGACATCGACGGAATCCCGGAGAATTTTGACGGGGATTTTGTAAGTGATTTTTACGGCCGGATTGTTCCAAAGCCTGCCCACGGCTCAATTTTTGTGGGCGATGACACAAATTCCTCAAAGGCAATCGTCGAAGGTTTTGTAAGCCTTTATGAGCGCATTGTAAATCCTGCATTAAAAGTGAGGCGATTCAATATTTCTGCCAGTGAAGTAAAAAATCAGTCTGAGAGGGAAGCCAGTCTTTTTGACAGTCTTGAAGAAAATCTCCCTGACAAAAAAGAAGAGAGTCTTCAGCAGGCCAGGCAGGCAATCATTAAAAAATTCGGGAAAAATGCGATTTTAAAAGGAACGAACCTGCAGGAAAGCGCAATGACAATCGAAAGAAACAAACAGATTGGAGGCCACAAGGCATGAAATACGATGACATAATCAATACCAGATGGCCGCCAGAAAGATCAGACTTTAATCACCCCAGAATGCCCGTAAGTCAGCGGGCAAAAATCTTTCTCCCTTTTGCGGCCTTGACCGGCTACGAAAAGGCTCTCGAAGAAACCTTAAAAAGGGCGGTCGAAGAAATGGAAGAAAAACCGGGCGACAACTTAGGGAAGTGCTGATTAACACTTGTCGCGATTACTCAGCACTTCCCGACAAATTGCCGTAACTCTCTGAGTTACGGACAATTAGCAACATTCAATGAGAACAATGATTAATTCTCCATTGAATTAATCATTGTTTCCTTATAATACAGCCTTTAGTATAGCAATCAATACGCAGGCTCCAGCAATGTCGAGAATGAACTGAACGACCTTATTCTTGACTTTGAGGGCAGAACCCAAAAATCCACCGATGACAGAGCCGACGATACCCACGAGAACGCAGACGGCGAAACCGACCAGCGTACTTCCGCCGAAGCTGAAGCCCATAAAAAATCCACCAAGCAGACCGACGATGAGACCCATAAGGATTGTAACAAGCATTTTTTTACCTCCAAAACTTGTAAATTATCAATAAATATTCTATATCAAAGCTTAAGAATCTGCTATAATTTTTTTATTGGTATCATTATGAAAAAGTTAATTTCAATTTTTACGGTGATCACACTTTCACTCACCCTTATCTCTTGCGGAGCTAACATCGATTCTTCTACATGGGTTTCAGATTTCAATGGAGCAAAAAAAGTTGCTCAGGATGATAACAAAAAGATTCTCCTCTTTTTCAGCGAAGACGAGGGTGACGGGATCAGCGCCCAGCTTAAAGAAAGCGTTTTCAACACCGAAGATTTTCTCAAGGCTTACACCGAAAAATATGTTCTTGTAAACATCGACTTGTCTAAAAGCCGCTACGAAAACGCCCAGGATAATCTTAAAAACGATTTGATTTTGTTCGAACGATACAATGCTTCAGGCATTCCATCTTTCCTGATTCTCTCAAAAGAAGGTTATGTAATCACAAAACTTGCTTTTGATTCAACAACGGATTTGGATTCAGCACGAATCACGATTTCTGAAGCAGAGGAACAAATCCGCTCTTTTGATGAGCAGCTTGCAAAAACAGAAAATGGGAGTGTCGAAGAACGTCTTGCCGCAATCAACAAAATTATTGACGAAGCCAGCCCTGAATACGGGCATCTTCTTTCACCTCTCTGCAAGCTCTACCTCTCTTTGGACAAAAAAAATACATCGGGAGAGTGTGCAAAACATCTTTTCGCAATCAGCTACGCAAACGCAACAGAATCTTTTATCAAAGATGAGCCTGAAAAGGCAGTCGAAGAATATGAAGCTCTCTCAAAAAACAAATTTCTCGATGATTCAGAAAAACAGATGGCTTTGTACACTGCCGGTTATCTTCTTGCACAAAGCGGCTCAACGGACTACGAAAGGGTAAAGGACTATTTCCAAAAAGCCTACGATGCCGCTCCAGATTCAGAAGATGGTCAGAACATCAAAATGGCAATCAATATGGTTCAGATGCGTATTGACGGTGAGGGTGATGCAGCCCCACAAGAAGAAAAATAAGGGCGTTCAAATAACGCCGACAATTATGGGCGTTCAAATAACGCCGAAAATTAAGGGCGTTACCCTGCTTCGCAGGGTCGGGCTTTCCGGGGTTCCGCTAACGCTGCATTGCGTCGTTCGCTGCGCTCTCTAAGCAACGGCTACGCCGCCCCTACAATCCCTAACGCTATGGAGAAACATGGACGATTATCCATCCAGTAAACTGATAATTCTTTTTATTCTCGCTGCTGTCTGTATCACGCTTTCCTCGCTTTTTTCGGCCAGTGAAAGCGCCTTTTTGGGCTTAAACAAGCTCCGTGTACATTTTTTGCGTGAAAAGGGAGACAAACGGGCGACGAGGGCCGGGAAACTTCTTGAGCGAAAAGAAGAGCTTCTTAACATGCTCCTTGTCGGCAACGAAATCGTAAATGTCGCTCTTTCCGTAATCCTTACTTCGATTTTTCTACGCCTCTTCGGACCTGCGGGCTTACCAATCGCAACATTCATAGCAACCGTTCTTCTTTTGATTTTTGGAGAAATCACTCCCAAAAGCGTAACCACCTCCCATCCTGAGACCTGTGCCTTTGCCCTGAGCGGTTTCGTAAAATTTTTCTTCTATTTGTTAAGACCTTTTGTGATTTTCTTTACTTTTATTTCCCGTGGAATCCTTCGGCTTTTTGGAATCAGCACAAAGAAAAAGGCCGTCTCTTTCACTGAGGACGAAATAAAAACTCTGATTGATGTCGGTGGCGAAGAAGGCGTCCTTGAGGATGGCGAAAAAAAGATGATGAACCGGGTCTTCAAATTCACTGATTTGAACGCAACTGACATTATGATTCCCCGCCTCAAAGTAATCTGCATCAACCCCAACATGAGCTACCGTGATGTGGTTCAGCTTTCGGAGCGAACAAGAATCTCAAAGTTCCCGGTCTACGAAAACGATGATATCGACAACATAATCGGCGTACTTTATGTCAAAGACATGCTCTTTTTTACAGAAGTCCGTGAAGATTTTTCCGTCCGAAAGGTCATGCGTCCTCCGCTTTTCATCCCCGGAACCACAAAAATGTCCTCGATTCAGGAACTCCTGCACGAAAATCACCAGAGTTTTGCAATCGTAATCGATGAATACTCAGGCACCGACGGAATCCTTACAATCGAAGACATCGAACAGGAAATTTTCGGAGCTGTTATTGATGATGTTTACCATGCTGTCGAAGAAAAGTCAGTAGAGCCAAATGAATCAGAAGAATTCTGCTCGATTTCTATTGACGGCTCAACCCGCCTGATTGATTTGGAAGACTCCCTGCGAATCAAACTCGAATCAAAAATGAACGAGACAATCGCAGGCTACATCTGCGAAAAACTTGAGCGAATCCCGATGGCAGGCGAAAGCATCGAGGAAGGCAGCTACATTTTCACTGTAGAAAGACTTGAAGGTCACAGAATCGCAAAGGTTCATGTTGAAAAAGTCCAGGAATCAAGCGAAGACAGCGAAGATTCAAATAAAGACGGAGAGACCGAATGAACGAAGCAAATATAATCACTGAAATCATTCTCCCAGCAGCCTCTATTGCTCTTCTTGTCGGCGTGGTAGCTTTTTTTGCCGGAAGCGAGACAGCCTATCTCTCAATCACCCGCCTCATGCTCCGTCATCTGCAAAAAAAAGATGCTTCCGGCAAAAAAAATTCACCGGCAAAAAGAATCACTTACCTCAAAAAAGACACGAACCGGCTTCTTTCCCTCATTTTGATTGGAATAAATTTTGTTACTTCTCTTGTTTCTGGTCTGGCTGCTGCTCTTGCTATTAAGCTTCTTGGAAACAAGGGTGCGACAATCGCAACTTTCACAATTTCCTTCATTTTGATTATTTTCGGTGAGATTGTGCCAAAAACAATTGCGGCCGTTCACCCTGTTGGTTTCGCTTCATTCACAGCAGGGGCTTTGATTTTCCTTCAAAAAGTATTTTTCCCCATCGTGTGGATTTTCTCTAAAATCACAGACGGAATAACAAAGGCCCTCCAGGTCTTCTTCAAAAATTCCAAGGAACTGATTACTGAGGAAGAGCTGAAATCACTGATTGAGATTGGTGCAAAAGAGGGAACCCTTGAAGCCGGCGAAAAAAAGATGCTCTACAAGATTTTTGACTTCACCGACCTTCACATCAAGGACATCATGCGCCACAGAAGCCTGGTTCAGTATATCCCGATTGATGCTGATTATGATGAAATCGTAAAGATTTTTGCCCTATCTGGCTATTCTCGGCTCCCTGTTTGTAACGGAGATTTTTCAAATGTCGAGGGAATGTTATTTTACAAAACAGTCCTGCTGAAAGCACCGTCAAAAGAAATGAATTTCGTGCGCTCAAGGAAATCTTTTGCCAGAAGACACATGCATCCGACTCTTTTTGTTCCCGAAACTCTTTATGCGACTGAACTTTTACAGAAATTCAAGGCTGAGAAACAGAATTTTGCAATCGCTGTTGATGAAAACGGCTCAAATTCTGGAATTGTCACGATGGACGATATTTTGCGCGCTGTTTTTGGGCGCAGCATCAACTCAATCCACAATGAAACGCCACCCGAAAACAGAATTCACCCGGTCTCAATCACGGAATATATAGTTCCGGGCGATATCAAAATCGACGATACCAATGAACTTCTTGATTTGGATTTGGAAAGCGAAAATTACACGACTTTTGGCGGCTGGCTCCTGGAAGAGTTCGGCGAGCTGCCTGAAATCGGGGCAATCCTTAAAAAAGACGGCGTGATTTATAAAATAGAAGAACAAAGCCAGCGGCGAATTCAGAGCGTACGGGTGATTCTCCCGCATGCCCCAGCCACGGTAAAACGAGCGGGCGTTGCGGGCGGCGTTTGAGCCCACAGAGTGGGGTGTGACGCAACGCCTGCAGAGCATAGCTCTTTGGAGACTCACTAAAAACGCTTCTCAAGCGTTTTTGCCCTGCTAACGCAGTGCCCGTTCCCTAGGTGCGGCACAGGGGAGATACCTCTCCCCTTACTTTAACTTACAAAAATTAACGATACTCTTCTTGTAGCCCTCTTCGTCAATCATGTACTCGATTCCGTGAGGGGCATTTTCCACCAGATACAGGCTTTTTTCACTCGTGCAATACTGGAAATTTGCAATCGTCATCTCAATCGGAACATACGAATCGGCGGTTCCGTGAATAAAAAGAACGGGAATCTTGTTGTTGCGCAATCCCTTAAAAGTGTCGTATTCCTCAAAATCAAAATCAGCCATAAGATTTGCCATAAGGTTTGCCGCAGCTATCATCAACCGTGGAAGAGGCAAATTTCTGTCTTTTTTGGCGACCTTCCAGATGATTTCATAAGGAGATGTAAAACCACAGTCAGCGACCACAGCCTGAATATTCGATGGCAGCTCAAGGCCAAGGCTCATCAAAACTGTAGCGCAGCCCATCGAGATTCCTTCGACATAAACGGGATTTTCTGCCCCGTAAATCTCGTTGACTTTTGTAAGCCAGTCGCGTACATCGTAACGCTCTTTTATACCAAAAGTGATGTATTTTCCTTCACTTTTTCCGTGCGCACGCTGATAAGGAAGAACGATGTTGTAGCCAAGCTCATGCAGGAATTTTGCGATTGTCGCATAAGTTCTGAGCGGAACCGACTGATGACCGTGAATCAAAAGCCAAGTACCCTTTGCATTTTCTGCACGGAGATTGTAAGCGACCAGCTTAAGACCGTCAAAAGACTGAATCTCTATTTCTTCTGGATTTTGTGAATAAAACCATTCGCTGTCAGCAATGTTCTTCTGTAAATTCTCGTCGTTCTTAAAAGTCTTGAGATTGTCAAAAGGCTGACTGCGCCGGGTAAAATTCGGCTTGAACATAGCAAAATAAACACTAGCGATAAAAATCACACAAAGGGCAATAAAAATCCCAATCGGGAGTGCAATCTGCTTGATAAGAGTCTTAGTTTCTTTTTTCATCTTTCAACTTTCCGTTTTCAGTTTTCCGCTTTCAACTTACTCAATTTCGTAAGTCTCGCCATATTTAACAATCTGCACATCCGGGAATCCATGCTCGGCCAGGTATTTTTGGAATGCCTCCTGAGCGTCTTTTTCACCATGAACCATGAAGATTTTTTTGAGGCGGCTTGTGTCGATTGATTTGAGCCATTTCGTACATTCTTCGTAATCCGCATGGGCTGAGAAGGCGTTTATCGTCTCGACATTTGCCCTAACATCATACTCATCTCCCATGATTTTGACAACTTTCGCACCGTCACGAATTCTTCGTCCAAGGGTATTTTCTGCCATGTAGCCCACGATTAGAATAGTGTTCCGTGGATCTGAGATATTGTTCGCAATATGATGGACGATTCGGCCACTCTCACACATTCCGTCGGCAGAAATTATAATCATGGGACCTTCTTTTTTGTTGAGGTTCTTTGATTCTTCGAGAGAATTTACAAATGAAAGGCTTCCGAATCCAAACGGGTTTTTGTGATGTTTAAGGAAGGCTTCGTGAACTTCATCTGAGTAGCACTCCTGATGAACCTGGAAGATTGATGTCGCATTTACAGCCATAGGAGAATCAACATAAATAGGAACGACAGGAATCTTTTTCTGGTCTACGAGCCTGTGCAGGTAATAGACAAGTTCCTGAGTGCGTTCAATCGCAAAGGACGGAATTATGACTTTGCCTTTTTTTTCGATTGCACGGCGGACGATTTTTCGAAGTTCGTCCATTGCTACGGCCGTATCCTCATGCTTTCGGTTTCCGTAAGTACTTTCAAGGAAGATGTAATCCGGTGGCGGAAGGTTCGTAGCCGGGTCACGGATAATCGGCTTCATTTTGCGGCCCAAGTCACCTGTGTACAAGATTCGGATTTCATCTTTTCCTTCGCGACGGTCATTTCCGCTGCGCCGCTCAGGCCCCTTGTAAGCCGCCTCTTCCTCAGGACTAGCCTTACGGCGGTCGGGAGTGCTTCGTTTGTCGTCCTTTTTCCAGCCAAAAAGCTTATTCCAGATTCGGAGGACATTTGAGTCAGTCTCACGGATTGGTTTTCCGTTTTCGTCCCGCTGACCCTTTATCGTAATGTAAGCGAATGCCGAACCAAGGATGTGACCGGCATCAAAATATTCAAGCTGAACTTCGGGAGAAATATACATTTTGCGGTTATAAGAAAGCGTAATGATTTGGTTGGCCGCCTTCAGACAATCTTTTTCGTTGAAGAGGGGATTCCAATTGAATTTTTCGCCCTTTTTGCTGGCTTGTTTTTGAAGGTATTCCGCATCACGAGCCTGAATTCGGGCGCTGTCCATCATAATCAAATCAGTGAGGTCACGGGTGGCAGGCGTTGCATAAATATTTCCGTTGTAGCCCTTTTTTACGAGAAGCGGCAAAAGACCTACATGGTCGTAGTGGGCATGAGTAAGAATAACGGCGTCGATTTTATCAACAGGAATTTCAAAATTCCTGTTCTTTTCGTCGGACTCGGCTCGCTTTCCTTGAAAAGCGCCGCAGTCAATCATGTAAGAACGACCGTTGATTTCAAAAATATGTTTTGAGCCGGTGACTTCCTGAGCAGCACCAAGTGAATAAACAGAAACAGACATAAGAGGCCTCCAAAATCTTCTATATTATTCTCACTCATAAATTCAAAATTCACAAGGATTTTTTTCAGCTAGACTTTTATCCTTTTTGCTTTTACAATTAGAAGATTATAAATTGTTTCAGAGGTCATTTTGTATACCAGAGAAATAAAAACGCCGCCCGAAAAAATCGTTCATAACGGCAAGATTGAATTCGGTACCTTTGGCGGATTGTTAAAAAAGCTCGATATTCGTGGTGTTCGTGCGCCTTTTGCGGGTTTTCCCTTTCCAACAGTCATTACAAATTTTCGCATTCAAAGTTCGCTGATGTTCATGTTCAACATCGGCTCCTTCATGGGTACAGTAGATTTTTTTGATCACAAGGTTTTTGGTTTTGCAGATGTCGTTTTCTGGAACAAAGAAAACGGCCGTAAATTTGCTTACCGCTCTTACATGGGACCTCGCCGCCGTTTTATTCCCCACAACATGAGCAGCGGTTTTTGCGCAAGCTTCAACAGAAAACGCTATATCCGGGTAAGCTGGGACCATCAGCGGGACCGGCTTTCCATGATTTTCAATTTAAAAGGCGATTCCTCACGCCCTTCGGCACAGGCAGCATTCCTTGCTAAATATTCTGAGCCGACCATGTGCGAAGTCGCAAGCGTAGTTCCTGCCCCGTCAAAAAGACGCTGCTCGGCCACATACACTGCCAGTCCACAAATCCACGGCTCTCTTTCCCTGGAAAAAACCAGGCTTTCCGAAGAAGTCAATCAGGAAAATCTTGACGGCTCAGCCATTCTCAGCATCAACCGGGCATATTACAATCTTCATTCAATTTCAGAATTTGTAGTTTCTACCGGCGAAATAAATGGCAAAAAATTCAGTTTCCAGATTTTTACCACGCAAGAAAACGCCGTAGATACCGACAATATAAATGGGAACATTCTTTGCGTTGACGGAGAATGTACGCCTTTACCACCTGTAACAATCACCCATCCATTCGGGCTTAACAAAAAATGGGTGATTCAGGATTTCGAGAATATGGTCGATTTGACTTTTACGCCTTCGTCTGACAACCGCCGTGAAGTCTCATTTTTGGTAATAAAAAGCCATCTTCACACAATTTTCGGAACCTTTGACGGTGTAATCAAAACCAAATCTGGAGAGGACATTGTTCTGCATAATTTTGCGGGCATTGCGAAGAACCAGCTTTTAAGATTGTAAGGGAATTATATGGCAGATAAACCAGAAGCAAAATGGGAACCGGGAACGCTCGACAACACAAGACGGAACATCGGTCCGATTGACGCCTACGAAGCAAAAAAGATGATTCAAAAACTCGGCGGTGAAATTTTTGCCGAGAAATCAGCTCCTATTGACTACTCTGCCCTTCCGAAATCAAAGGAATATTCAAAACGGGCCGTCGGGCGCACGGCCTCAAACATTGCAAACCAGACGGCAAATGCGGCTACGGCCCAGGCACAGGCCAGCGGAAAATTCGGTTATGCGGTCAAAGAAAAGCCCATCCGATACGGAGCGCTCCCAGAGTTAAATTCAAAAGAACGACACCTGATGGATCGTCTGATGATGAGCGAGGACTACAAAATCAAGCCTAACCTCGGCCTCTTCAATTTTGTGCTCAAATTCCGGAAGAACGGAAACGAAACGGTTCGCAAAAGTTTCATCGAATACAACTTGAAGAGCCATGTTGACCATCTCCAGGAATTCATTACGACGGTAAAATCAATAATTCAGATTTCCCCGGACACCTACAAGCAAAAAATTCTTTCTGGCAACGAAGACAGGCTGAAATTTCTCAGAACGGTCGGCTCATGGACGATGAAGGACATAAAAAAATATTTTTTTGACCTTCAGGATGCTGAAGATGTTACCATTGCCATGATGATTCCGCTTGTTAAGGCAATCTACAAATACCTGCTTAAAATTTACTATCTCGGTGAATCAAAAATCTCCGGATACTTCAAAGAAATTTACAACGACCTGGCAAAATACCCCAAGTTCGACCTCAAAAAGGCTCAGATGCTCTCAAAAACAGGCATCACAGAATGGTTCTACATTTACAGTCAGGTTATCAAAGGGCTTTACCCCCTCTTGATGCGAATGAGCAGCACAAAATTCGACTATTTTCAGGACTTCTTCCTCGTTCAGACATCGAATATCCTGAAATTCCTCGAAATAACTAAATTCGACCTTCTTCTTCCTAACAAAAAGAATGACGCTCCAAGCCCGGAATCTCTTGGAAAGGCCGAAAAAGAAGAAAAATCTGTGTCTCAGGAAAAAAAGGCAAAGGAAGCGGAAAAGAAATCTGATCTGGTCGAGGCGGGTCTCATACTGCTGGACAATCTTTTTCCGGATGCAGGTTTTGACAAAATCGACACCATGCCGGATATGTATCCCTATTTTCAGCCGGTTTATCAGTTCCGTGACGGATACAATCTTCTTTCTCCCAAAAACGCACTTCAAATTACAGTTACGCTTCTTCGCATAACGGAAGACCTTTTCCAGGGCTGCCGAAACATCGTCTTTACAGAAGAACAGGAGGAGGACTTAAGCCAGGGAAATTCAGAAAAACTTTCAACGGTTCTAAGCGAATGGTCAGTTTACCGGGAGACGGTTTTCGAAAAACAATACTGCGACCAGCTCAAAGACTTCGTGAACAGCGAATATTCTCAGGGCGATTTCAAGACAAGCCTTTTTGGAAAGCGAATTCTCACAACTTTGCTCTGGCAGACTAAATACAACTTCCTTCCCTACTTTGAATTCGAGCAGCTTCTTCTGGAAAAACCCAAGAACGACAGTCCTTACAGACCTTTGTGTATCAGAGCCGGATTTCTTTTGCGCTACTTCACTACCCTTTCAAAGAGAATTGATGCAGCCGCAAAAAGTCAGGGGCAGGTCATGGGAATTCAAAATCCATGGGAAAAATACAAATTTGATATTCCCAATGTCGTTTCAAAGCGGATGGATGTGCTCCTTGGCGCAAAAAAAGTCACAGATTCTGCGGCAACGAACGCAAATCTCATCAAATATTCACTTCTGATAGTCGCTGTTCTTGACTGGTGGATCAACAATCCCGCAAGTCCGGCCTACTCACATGACTCAATGCAAATCTACCGTGTCAACGATGAGGACGGAGCACCAGCATTCAGCGTTCCAACCAGGACAGATCAGAATAAGCTCTTTGCCGACAGGGTAAAGCAGAATATCGAAAAACAAAAAGCGGCAGCACAGGCATAAAATGGATAAAGAAATTGAAAACAGGTTCATAGAACTTGAAACAAAAATCGCCTACATGGACGATTTCATCAACAAACTGCAGGAAGAGGCTGTCGAAAACCAGAAGATGATTCAGATTCTCCGTGAAGAAAATCAGGTTTTGGCCGGCAGAATTCAGGATTTGTCCGAGAACATGGAAATTCCGAACAGAAGGCCGCCTCATTATTAATTCGGAATGCGGAATTAGGAATTCGGAATTATTAATTTTCAATTTTTAATGCGGAAATTTCTTCAGATTACAATTTTTCTTTTTTTCTCTTGTTTTCTTTTTGGGGGAGAGGGGGCGAACTTTCCTTCTCTGGAGCCGCTTTTTTCTTTTAAGGACGGAGAACTTTCTTCTGAGGACTTGATTCTATCGGGGCTTGAGTTTTCTTTTTGCCCTGCTGACTCTGATTTGGCAAAAGAATCGCTCGAAAAGTTCAGGGCGCTTGAGGAACAAGTCAAATCGGATGCTTTTATGGTCCTTTCCGAAGAAGAGCGGGGAGAGAAAATTCTTTCTTTGATTTACGAAAATACTCTCCGCCAGTACAGTCTCAATCAGACTTATATCGATGTCATGTTTCAGAAGGGAACTTACAACTGTGTCTCGGCAAGTATTTTGTATTATGCCCTTGCGAAGTCAGCTGCCTTGAAGGTTCATGCAGTTGAAACGCCCGACCACGCTTTTTGCACCCTCTACCTTTCTGACGGACGCAAGATTGATGTGGAGACCACGAATCCCAACGGCTTTAATCCGGGGACCAAAAAGAACCTCCAGTCAAATGCAAATTCTACCCGTTATCAGATTGTTCCAAAAAAATATTACTCCAACCGTCACGAAATATCCGAAAGGAAATTCATAAGCCTGGTCGGGAAAAACGCCTCGGCAATGCTGGACGAAAAACGGGATTACAAAAAAGCAGTTCCTCTGGCAGCCGCAAGAATTGATTTTACGAAAGATTGCCCAAAAGAAGACAAAAAGGCCGTGCGGATTGATTTTGATACTGTGGCCATGAACTATGCAGTTCTATTCGACAGGCAGAAAAAATCTGATCTGGCCCTGGACTGGCTTGATTTGGTGGAAAACCGATGGGGAAAGGCCGAAAACCAGCCCTTTTATCAGAATACCTATGAAAGCATAGCCTACAATTGCGCGGCAAACCTAACGAACCAGAAACAGGCCGGGACTGCTCAGAAAATCTTTGATTTGCACAAGGAAAAAATCAGTGAAAAAAACAGGAATGTCATCGAGGGGATGATTTTTTATGCCCTGATTGATGAGCAGACGAAAAAAGTCAGCCCGGATGAAGCCATTTCACTGATTCAGGAGAAAAAATCCGCCCCCCAGGCAAAAGATGCGGCAATCTCACGGAAGCTTATAGCTCTCGAAGAATATTACTGGGCAGAAAAGGCAAAAGTTTTGAGCAAAGACGGAAAGTTCCTTGAGGCGGCGGAAATTCTTTCGGAAGGACTGAAATCGCTCCCGAACAGCCGTAACCTGCAGACAATCAGGAATCAGAACATGAACAACTACGCCGTGAATATTCACAACCAGTTCGCGGATTTGTTCAACGCAAAGAAACTTGACGAAGCAGAAGCCCTGCTGAATGAAGGATTGAAAATCGTGCCAAAAAACGGCACATTGCAGAGGGATTTACAGATTCTCAGAAGCAGGAAATAAATCCTGCTTCCGAATAATTTTAGTCGCGGGTTTTGAGCCAGCCGCACAATGCAATCAGCCAGCCGATTACAATTACGATGAGGCCGATTCCAATGCCTGTTCCAGTGGCTTTGTGGGCAAATTTTACGATGCCTTTTGCCCATGGAGCTAAGTTAAGATAGTTCAAAAGAACATAAATGCCGCCTGCAATTGAAACGATAAGGGAAATGAGCTTGACTGGAAGTTTTGCCCTGAGCGTAACAAAGCAGAAAACGATGCCGGCGATTGCTCCGCCCAAAGCCAGGATTGAGCCGATTTTGAGGTCTCCTGAGCCGTCAGTAATTGCATTGAAAGCGCTTGTTCCGCCGCCGAAGAATTTGCTTGCTGTGAGCGGAAGGAAACATCCGATTACGACCAGTGCCATTCCAATCAGGTAGAGCGGAAGATTTGATTTTTTTGCCATTTTTGATTTTGCCTCCTTTTTTTTGCAAATCTTTAATGCTATCACTAATTATAATCTATTTTTAACTTTTTTAAAGATTATGAAGATAATTATCGATTATAATAATTGGAGAAATTTTAGTTTTGTATATCGAGGTTCTTTATGAAAGCAAAAATTAATGCAGGAAAAGCTAAGAAAGCAAAAATAAAACTAGAAAAAAGCAAATTCTCGGAGTCCCTTGCCTTCAAATTTGAAGTCGCAATCTTCTTCATTCTTCTGTTGTTTTTCTCAATTCTCGTTTTTTTGCTCAACACCACAATCAGTAAGGACAGCATCAAAACGTATTCCAGCATGTTCAGCACTCTTTCTGAACGAAGCTCTACAGCTCTCACTTACTGGCTCAACGGCTATTTCAAGGATCTTCGCGTATTCACCAAAAATGAAATCTTCCTCGAAGGAGATATTTCAAAAGTCCATCAGTATATTCTTGATAACCCGACTCTTATCGGAGACGATTTTGAATATGTCGGCGTCTGCGACCAGGAAGGAACCTTGTATACTTCCAACGACAAGCAGATAAATGTCAAAAATACTGAGTACTTCACTGAAATCATTTCGAAAGGTCACGGAAGTAGCATCACAAATCCTGAATTCAATGCCGAAAGCGGCAACTACATTTTCTATGTCGCTTTGCCTGCCGTAGACAGAAACGGCCGTCTTTTTGGTCTTTTTATGGGAGCACTTAAAATTGACAATATCCAGATTGAAATTTCAAAAATCAAGGTTGGAGAAAAAGGCTTCCCCTTCATTCTCGATGGAAAAGGCACCATAATCGCACATCCCGAAAAAAACAGACTTATGGAAAATGTCCTTGAAATGGAAGATCGGGTTACTGGCCAGATGGGACTTAATGCCCTCGCAAACGAAATGGTCATGGGAAACAAGGGCGTTGCAAAAATCTTAAAAGACAGCGGCAAAAAGACGGACTATGTTTTCTATTATCCGATTTATGATACCAACTGGTCTCTGGCCCTTTCTCTGCCCGAAAAGGAAGTCCTTTCTTCAGCACGAAAGAGCGGCTACAACATCGCAGGCTTCAGCTTTGTGATTGCCATTCTTCTCATTATTTTTATTGCCATCTACATGGGAATCATGCTCAGACCGCTTCTTTTGCTCAACCATTCTATCAAAGAAATTGCAAAAGGTGACGCAGATTTAACACAGCGGCTTGAAATCAAGTCAAAGGACGAAATCGGTGGCGTTGTGCGTGGCTTCAACACATTCATAGAGAATTTACGGCGAATCATCAGTGAAGTAAAAAACTCAAAAGACAAACTGCAGACAGTCGATGAAGATTTACAGTCAACAACAATCGCAACCAGTGATTCTATAGCTCAAATTTCGGCTGACATCGGCGATGTTTCCTGCCAGATTGATAACCAGCGAGCCAGCGTAGAGCAGACGGTCGGTTCAGTCACTCAGATTGCAAGGAACATCGAAAATCTCAACGGAATGATTGAAAGCCAGTCCAACGGAGTTAATCAGGCCAGCTCGGCTGTCGAGGAAATGCTTGGAAACATCATTTCGGTCTCAAAAAGCACGGAGAAGATGGCTCAGGCCTTTGAAATGCTCGAGGAATACACACGAAACGGAATCGAAAAGCAGAATGTTCTCAACGAACAGCTTGCGACAATCGAAGAGCAGAGCCATACCCTCATTCAGGCTAACAAAACAATTTCCAAGATTGCAAACGATACAAATATTCTTGCTATGAATGCGGCAATCGAGGCGGCTCATGCAGGTTCGGCAGGAGCAGGATTCAGCGTTGTTGCAGATGAAATCCGTATGCTTTCGGAAACTTCGGCAAAGCAGTCAAAGGTCATTGGTGCAGAGCTTAAAAAGATTCAGGATTCAATCACGACAGTAGTTGCATCTTCGGAAGAGGCAAAATCAGTCTTCAATTCAGTCAGCACTAATGTCCAGGAGACAAACCAGCTTGTCCGGGAAATTCGAAGTGCAATGGAAGAAAGCGAAGAGGGTAGCCATCAGATTACGGATGCCTTGAGAATGATGAACGACTCAACCGCAGAAGTTCGGACTTCAGCTCGCGAAATGTCAGAAGGAAACCAGACGATTCTTGATGAAGTTAAAGTCCTGCAGGAAGCCACAAAGGCTATCAAAGAAAGCATCGAAAGAATGTACGAGGGCACAGGCCAAATCGAGCGAAACGGCTCCACGCTCTCGGACATTTCAGGCACAATGCAGGATTCGATTCAGCAAATCGGAAGCCAGATTGACCTTTTCAAGGTTTAGCGGGCAATTATCTTATACATTCGACATCCATGTCGTGACGAGAATTTCCATTCGGAAATTCTCGCAGCCAGCTTGCTTTAGCTCGCATCCGTGCGAGCAATTATCTGGTACATGGGGCTTTCGCCCGGCTTCAACTCCAGCACATGCTTTTCGCAGGGCAGGGCTTCGCTTGGGTCGTGGGTGACATGAAGGATTGTTGTAGTTCCTGTTTCGGCTACGGTTTCGATTAAGTCCAGGATTTTCTGGCGGTAATTTTCATCGAGACCGTGGCATGGCTCGTCCAAAATCAGGATTTTCGGAGCTTTTACCGCAGCTCGCAGAATCAAAATTGCCCTCTGCTCACCATAACTCAGACTTCCAAAATTTTCGTGTTCACGACCTTCAAAACCGCCGAGTTTGAGCCACAATCTTGCCGCCTGAATCTCAACATCAGTTTTCTGCTCGTACAAGCCGATTGAATCCTTGAATCCTGAGATAATTACGCTTTCCAGGTCAGTACCGCCGACCATTCGGTATTCAACATGCCAGCGGTAGCTTACGATTCCCAGATTCTTCTTGATGTCCCAGATTGTCTCGCCAGTCCCCCGTTTTCGGCCGAAAAGCCAGACATCGTTGCAGAAAACCTGATGATTGTCGCCGGTAATCAGCTCAAG
>CAMOEE010000029.1 GCA_946611835.1 uncultured Treponema sp.
TTCCATTGCCCGCAATTCATCCATTGATTTTACGACTACATCACCGCTTTCAAGCTGAGAAAAACTCTTGTCAAGCATTGCATAATAATCAGACTTTTTTCTGTTGCCCAAAATGAAATCCCAAAAATGAGAAATAAATTTAAAATCCTGTTTGTTTATCAAATTCCTAGTTCCTCTCTAATATCTTTCATGGCTTTTTCAAAATTTTTGTTTCGCAAATCTGCGCTAGCTCTGATTGCTGGCATAGGTACTATCCGTGTTTACAAAACATCATTCAATACATCTTTTGCATCATCATGGTTTAAAAATTCATATTCAAGCCAAATATAGGATTTTGAAAATGAAGAAACATTAATTCCTAACAGAATCCAAATAAGTCCATCATAATCTTGATAATTATCTTTTGTTGCATACCATTCTGCCCTATAAGTTCTTGCTCCGTCTCGTAGTGACATCATAAAATCTTTATCGTCTTTGAAGTGATAGTCTGATTTTACGGTATCTATTCTAGAGAATTTTCCATATTTTTTTTCTAATGGCGTAAGAATTTTTTCAAATTCTCTTTTTGGTTCTGTTCCATAATCTGACGAATAAATATCATGGCTCATGGCTTTTATATAATAAAGACCATACTCATCACTTATCCATACAATATATTTTTCAAAAAGTGGATGGGATTTTTTCGGTTTTACATAATATCTGTCATCAGAAATATGCTCTAATTCAGTTCCGTTGCAGGCATTTTTGATTTGTTTGTAGGTCATACCGATGTCAAATCCAAATGGTCCTTTTCCTGTTCCAGATTTGTTCATGCTAGAATAATTTCGCTTCTTTTTTATGAATTCGATTTCATAGCAAGATGAAATATCAATTTCATCATTTTCAGTTGTGTCAAAACAATAACAAAAATTGGAATTTTTGTTACACAGGGCAAAGGACGATAAACTTAGATAACGCTTGTTTTTTTAATTTTCAATAACTCTATAGCCATCGGTGTTTTTTGTGAAATTATACTTTCGTATACGAGCGGAATAAGAATCATTCCATTCAATTGGCTTATCTTTAGATTTTTCAGCATAATCTTCGAGCACTGGATACCAACATAAATATTTATCCAAATAAAAATTGTCACCTAAGGAATATTTTCCTTCTTCGTTAAATTTTAGAAAAGTCCATTTCATCGGGTTCTTTGAATTTGAAGTATAAACAAGTCGCTCTATAGCATTACCAGTTTCTATGGAAAATAAAGTCTGATTCTTGATGGAACTATCTTCGTTGTATTCAGTTTCTTTTATCTTTTTTACCAAGCTTATTATCAAATTCTGTCAAAGAAATTAATTGAGCATTTCCATTGTAGTCTGAAATTTTTGTTCGGACTCCTGTTTTTTTTGTCATAGGAATACTGTGAAGTGCCTTTTAATGAATTATTTTCGTCATAACTTGTTGTCTTTAACAATTTATCCTTCTCATATTCAAACAATACAGAAGAATCTACAGAATTATCCTTATAATAAATAACCTTAAGAATCAATCCCGTTAATTTATTAAAGTCAAAAGAAAAGACATTGACATCCTCTTGGGATAAACTGATAGAAATTATTCCATTATCCTCGGAAATCGTTCCAACACAAATATTATTCTCTAATTCGTACAACTTTCCATCACGAATAATCATAGAAAGTTTTCCATCTTTATCAAGAATATTGTCATCCTTTATCTCAAAGGCAATTTCTGAAAATTTTATATCTGAAAACGCAAATGATAGAAATGACATAAAGAAAAACATCATGCTTAAAGAAAATCTTTTCATTATCAAAGTCTCCTTAGAAGTAAATTATACCATGGCTTTTAGCAGAAATCACCAACGCCCTTTATGGTAAGAATGATTTTGTCTTGGACGAGAATTTTTTCGTTGTATCGTTGGACTCGAGAAAATTGATGGAGCATATAATCCTCTTCCAATATTAAGAAATACTCTATATTGTGTTTGCATTGCTATTTCGAGATTTTTCGCAAAACTTTCATAATATTTTTTGAACTCACTTGCAAACAAGACTTTAGCTTCGTTCACAAAAACATTTGCATATAATTTTTGCCGAATTTCTGGAGAAAGAGGAGTTGGAAGTACTCTTCCGCAACAGACAAAGTTTTGTCCGTTTTGATAAACACAATTCGGGCAATGTAAGCAAAAGTCTAAAGTTACAAATCTTGCAAACTGATTTTGCTGTGTAGCAAGAATAGGGCATCCAATGGCATTTCCAATTTGAATTGGTAATTTGAGTCCAAATTGCTGAGTAATATTTCTTTTTTGTTCTAGCAAATCAACATCGGCATCATACAACCAACTGAAATTTTCAGTTCGACACAATTCCGTTTTAAGAGTTTCCCTGTTAATCAAATCGTTTTTGAACCGTGATAAATTGATTTCAATTGCTGAAATTTGCATTTCTTTAATCTTTGCTTTCTTTTCATCATCAACAGCGTGCGTAACAAAAATTTCCACAAAGAAGTGCTTACCATCGCAAGTGACGAGAATATCAGGTATGATTGCACTGATTCTTGTTTCTAACTCAACAGAATCAATTTTGTATTGGACTATCTTTCCATTTTTGATAAAAGTTAAATGTTTCATTTCCAGAAACAAATCTTTTGCCATGTAATGCAATGCAGATTGATACCCATGCTCACATTCTACAATATTTAGGTGCGCAAAATGATGTGCTCGTTCGGTTCCTTTCTTTGCGATTAATTTCTGTTTGCATCCAGGACAAAAATATTCCTGCTTTTTAATGGCTTCTTCGATGTAAATTAATTTACCGTCTTTGTTTAAACCGCAAGGGAGTTTGATTTTATTTGTCATTAGATTCCCCATTCATTGCTATCAAATTTAATTTCACTTCCAATCAAAAAAAACAATGCCTGAGAAGCGACCTCTTGTTTTACTTTCTTTTTAGATGCGTTTTCTGCTTCAAATGGATATTCAGCTTCGTTAAGTTTGCAGGTACATTTCCAAATTGGATTTCCATCTTTGTCATGCGATTCTGAGAAATTGTAAATCGGTTCTTCAATCAAGCCTTTTTGTCGTAATTCATGAAGTTGATTTACAGCCAGATTTTCATCAATTTTATCTATTTCTTTTTGTATTTTATCTCGTCTTAGTAGCCATTCGTAATATTTTTTTGCGGAAAGCATGATTGCTTTTGTACTTGTAGAACTATAAGCTGGATTATAATCTGATATTGTATTTCTAAGATTACGAATCCTAAAAGAAAACTTTTCCGTATTTGAAATTTTATCCCAAAGTAATGGAGCAAATCTATTGATATATGTAACTATAGGTTGGTGAAAGAAGTGTTCATCCCAAATTCTAGGTTTTTCCCAGCCATGTTTCTCGCATTCTTCTTCAAGCAGAGCAATATAATTTTCTTCAAAATCAGAAATGGAAAACAAGTTTTGGCAAACAGTTTTTATGTCATCTGAATTCCAAGCACTGTCTATGGCTACAGCACCGACTATCGCCTCAAACAAATCTTCTTTTACAGAATCACTTTTCCAAACTTCATTTTTTATGTCACTTGAGCCAAGCAACAAAAAGCGTTCTAATCCTATAACTTGAATGCAATGCGAAAGTCGCTCTTTATTAACATTCCATGAACGAATTTTTGAAAGCTCTCCTTCATTTTTTTCAGAAACAAATTGATTTTTTTCTATTTTCCCAAATGATTCGCTCATTTCGCGACTGATATAAAGATTCAGAGCTGAATCGCCATAGAATTCCAAGGTTTCGTTGTCTTCAAAATCTTGATTCTCTTGAGAAAAAGACCGCCTTGTAAAAGCCTGTTGCAATAATCTTGGATTTTTAAATTTATATCCAATAATACTTTGAATTTTTGAAGAATCAAATCCTTCTCGTGTCATAAAATGCTCCTAAAATTAAATCTAGGCACAATAATCCTAACAAACAAAATGAGAATATTTAAAATGTCTGGCTTAGGAACAAAGAATCAAGAAATAGAAAAACTAAGAATACTCTGATTGCTACGCTTAACTTGCATCAAGACATGACAAGCAAAATGATTTTAGAAATGCTATTTTAGCTCTTCCTGTGCCTATGTTTTGTATTTTATGGAGATTCTGATTTTTGTCAAGATTTTTACACCCCATCTCCATAAAAAACATTCTCACTCATACCGTACCTCCACATTTTTAATTTTGCTCAGAAATGATTCTGGCTCCATGTATAGATTTTCTAAAATTGGTTGCAAATCGATATAGTCTTCATGTTCCGGCTTTGATTTGCTTTCCGTTAAACGAGAAAGTCGAATAATTGTCTTTGCTACTTAAAAATGCCGTTGAGTAATTATCCATAAAAACAGATTAACACAGTTAGTGAAATTTTCCAATGAATTGGTTATTTTACATCTAATGATTGGTTTAATTTGTCAAAATTAGAATTTTTAAAAAGGTCTTCAGCAGAATAATTTGTTAAATCGGTTTTTCCTACTTTTTGGCCAGCCAGATTTAGAAAAATTAACCGACCCACTTTAAGGATTCGCGAACAGATTCATTGTCGGTATTTAAGAATTCGATTTTATTTGGATAATTAGATTTCAGATTTGTAACGAATTCATCAGCCCAGGACGGAGCTAGGACTTTGACATCAGAAAAATCAAGAAAAATAGTTTCATCAGGTTTTGCTTCGTTCAAAATATAGGCTTTTGCCATGAGAAATGCTTCTTTTCCAGCCGGTCGAGACATTAAAATATCACCAAATTTATTAATCTGTAGAACCATAATTCTTTCCCTTTGATTTAGAATCAAAACTTTAAAATTGCCATACATCCGGTAATTGAATCATCTGCATTGGCAAAACTCAAATGACCTTCATCTATTATACAACAAGCATCTCCAGTTTGAAAATACATTGACCAGCCTTTGTTTTTTACAGTTTCTGCAACGAATTTCAGACCGTTTCCTCTTTGCTCTGGCAGTCTACCTGAAATTTGCTTTGTAAAACCAACAGTAACTGCATCCAAGTCAGAAGACAAATCTATGACATTGCTTAAAGATTTTCTGACACCCCGACCAAAATCAGCAAGCACAACATATTCATCACAAAAAGCAAGGTTAAAATATGTCCCCCGCATATGACCTTCTGCATATTCCCAGTTATGATCAAATGAATTATTACCAATTTCACCCATAACAGCAGATTCCATATATTTTCCGGTCTTGATAACAAAAGAATCCACTCTTGCCTGAAAAATATCGCGAGAAGTACAGAACAAATCAGTATCTTTTGTAAGAGAAGCTTTGTATATGTCGTCTTTTGCCTTTTGAATTGTTTCTTTAGTAATCATTTAGGTTAAATATAATGCTTTTGGACTGTACTGACAAGAATAATGCTCCTGACAATAGTTCACAACAAATTTAGCACAATGAGCCCTTTCCCCCAAATTTTCCAATAGCTTTTTTACATATAGGTGCTATAATTAGGCATTGGAGATTATATGGACTTACTTTTTTCTAAGATATACAAGACTTTCGTTTTTCAGGACAGGTATCTGCTCTTTCTGGAGGGATTCCGGAACACGATTATCCTTACAATTCTCAGCTTTATCTGCGGCATACTGTTCGGAATCCTGATTTCTTTTGCAGTCAGCTCAAAAAATGAGCCGCTCAGAAAATCTGTCATTTTTATCCGTTCTCTGCTGATTGAAATTCCCACGATGGTTCTCCTGATGATTTTTGTCTATCTCATTTTTGGAGAATCGGCAGTTCCTGTATTCTGGATTGTTGCAGCGGGGCTTACGCTTAAGTCTGCGGCTTTTCTTTCTGAGATTTTTATGACCTGCCTTTCTGTCGTTAACAAGGGCGAAATAGAAGCTTCCCGGACCCTTGGAATGACTTCCATGCAGTCCTTTAAATTTGTCGTTCTTCCGCAGGTCGTGCAGGCGGCTCTTCCTTTGTGCAAAAATCAGTTCATCACCACCATGCAGGAAACTTCTGTCGTCGGCTACCTTGCCGTAATGGATTTGACCAGGGCTTCTTCCGTTGTCTCAAGCCGTACGCTCGACGCATTCTTTGGACTCATCTTAATCACTGTGATTTACTTTTTGGTCGGGGCGACTGGAAAAGGTCTTCTCAATTCCATTTCAAAGCTTTGCAGAATCAGGATGTAGGACAGTCAGCTATGGGACTTAATAAAATCAAGAATGCGCTTTTCCTCCTTTCTTTTTCCCTTATATATCCTCTTTTTTCCTCTTGCACGAAGTGGGAGTACAGGCCGATTACGAATACCGAAAATCTTGAAGGCCGAACTATAGGCGTGCCATTGGCCTGGGATGCGGATTACATAATCAGCGAAAGAAAGGATGTGAATATTATCCGTTATAACTCCTGCGCAGACGGATTTCTGGCTTTAAGGCATAACAAAATCGATGCCTTTGCCGTCGACTGTGAGAACGCAAAACTTTTTCTCGCCACTGGATCCGGCTTAAAGCTAATCTGCCCGGTTGGAAAGTCAAATATCGCAATCTGGTTTAGTCGGCAATCTTCGCAATGCCTGAAAGAGTTCAACGAATTCTTAAAGAAGTACCGAAAATCTGAGGAATTCTCGGATTTACAGAGACGAAAGGCTCTTTTTGATGGGGTGACTTTTGATAGTGATGACATCGTGCTGACGGGAAAGGGTAAGATCCTGAATGTGGCTTTTGACGAGCAGAATTTTCCGCGCACTCATTATGATGACAATGGTAATGCCGTCGGAATCGACCTTGAGGCACTGAAATATTTTGCGAATGAATACAACTACAAACTTGTATTCCACAATTCAGTTTATGAATCATCGATAATCGGAATGAGAACCGGAAAATATGATATTATGGCCGGCTACCTCTGTGATTTATACGAGACTGATGCAAAGGATAATGGTATCCTCTTCAGTGACGCGATTGATGAAATTGAACTGGCCCTCATTGAAAAAACACAGGAAAAGATTGAAATCAGCGTGGACTACTAGGAATTCCCCTAAGAAAGTGCCATGCTGATCTCAGTTATCTTCTGTTTTTCAAAGCGTTATGCGACCTCGCTTCCTACCGGTCATGCATGACGAAGAGCTTGATTCCCTCGTCCTTGAATTTTTCCTTTACATAATCCACTACCGTTGCAATCCTGCTTTCCTTGTCGTCGTCACAGTAGGCTATGATTATAACATTTGTCTCAGGCCATGTCGTAGTTCCAAGTTTGTAGCTTTCTCCGCCCCGACCGTGGGCCAGAGGCACGATTGAGTACAAAAAGCCCGGAATCGCCGCCTCAAGATTATTCAGCAAAACTTCCTGCATTGACTGGTTCGCAAATATTTCCGCTCGTATCATAAAAACCCCCTAATTCCGAATTCCTAATTCCGCATTCCGAATTTTTTCCAGCCTTCTTTTTAGCTCATCGTCCATCTCGAACTTTTTGCTTCTGCCGGCTTTCTGGTTGAAGATTGAGTAAATCACAGGAATGATGAAAAGCGTTACGATTGTGCTGCTGGTCAAACCTCCGATTACGCAAAGACCGATTGGCTGTGTCATGCTGGAGTTTGCGTCTCCGAAAAATGCCATGGGAACCATGCCAAGAAGGGTAGAGAGGGTCGTCATCATTACAGGTCGGAATCGGCTGGCTCCGGCTTCCTCGCAGGCCTCCAGAAGTTTCATTCCACGGCGGACAAGCAGGTTAGTCTGGTCTACGAGAATGATTCCGTTGTTTACGACGATTCCGATAAGCATGACAACGCCAATCATAGAAACCATGCTGAAAGAGCTTCCTGTTAAAAGGTGAATCAATACGGCACCGACTATGAGGAAGGGAAGGGTAAAGAGATTTATGAAAGGCTCCCTGAAGCTTTCATAGGTTCCCGCCATTACTCCGAAGACCAGGATGATTGCGAGGATGATAATCAGCACGAAGACTTTGAGCATATCCATCGTGTTGCCCCAGGCTCCCTCATAAGTGATTGAGATTCCCTCATCAAGAATCATGTCGTCTTTTACGAGGGCCTTGATCTTGTTCTCCACTTCCCCTGCGTTCCCGCCGCCGGTTATGCTTGCCGTAAGGTGAACGGTCCTGAGCTTGTTCTCGCGGCTGATTGAGACAGGCCCTGTTCCCTGAATGACTTCCGCAAAATTAGAGACTGAATAGCGGCCGTTCGTTCCCTCCACATAGATTTTCTCAAGGTCCGGGATGTCGCTTCTGTCCCTGTCCTCAAGAAGAAGAACCACGCTGTATTCGTCTCCGTTTGAGCGGTAGGTTGTCGCTGTCTTTCCGTTAATCGAATAGTTGATTTCGTTTGCTATTGCGCTGACAGAAAGCCCGAAAGTTGAGGCACGGTCCCGGTCAATTTTAATCTCGACTTGTGGTAAACCGTCCTCAAGGTCAACCTCTGGCTCGGCAATCTCAGGAATTTTTTCGGTCATAAGGGATGAGAGTTCTTCTGCGGTCGCAAGGATTTTGTCCAGGTCGCTTCCGTGGAAGACGATGTCGATGTCATTTCCGCTCATCTGCTGCATTCGCCCCTGGTCAAAAGTGAATGTTGCCGTGGGGAAGCTGTCGAAATGACGGCGGAGTTTTGCCTTTACGGTGTCGGCGCTGTCTATCTGCTTTGAGGCATCCGGAAGATAAATTGAGATTGAACCCTTGTAAGAGGTGTCGCTGGACATTCCCATTCCGCTTGAAGTTCCCACAGAGACGACGATTGTCTCGTATCCCTCGATTTCATTTTTTACGATGTCGTAGAACTGGTCGAGAACATTCTGAGTCTCCGAGAGTTTTGTTCCCAGGGGAAGCTCCACATTAAGTCCGACTGATGTATCGTGGAAATTCGACATGAATGAAATCGGAAGCTGATTAAATAGAAGAATTGAAGAGCCGAGAATCGTAAAGGCCGTAAGAACTGCGGCAAACCTGTGGCGCAAAACTACTCTAAGGCCCTTTCTGTAAAGATTTGTGAGCCAGCTTATTCCGTCGGAGACGACTTTGTCGCCTTTCTGCAAGAGAGGGCTTTTAATCGGCCTCTCCTTCCTGTTATCGACTTTGAGGAAAACTCCGGCCAGAACAGGCACAAGGAACATGGCCACGAAAAGGGAAGAGAGCAGGGCTATGATGATTACGACCATGAGGCTTGTAAAAAGCTCGCCCATCATCTCAAGCTGGCCCTTGTAGACGAAAAATGGAATGAAAACACAGATTGTCGTGAGGTTTCCGGAAACTACCGAAGCCATGACTTCCTGAGTTCCGATTGCGGCTGACACTCTTGCGCTACTTCCCCGCTGGCGGTAGACATAAATGTTCTCAAGAACGACGACCGAGGCATCAACGACCATACCGATTCCCAGGATAAGGCCTGTCATGGTAATCATGTTGAGGGTGATTCCAGTGAAGGTCATAAGAAGGAGTGTAATCAGAATGCTGAAGGGAATTGAAATCGCCATGATAATCGTGGACTTGCCGCTTCTGAGGAAGACGAAAAGAATAAGGACAGTGAGAACGAATCCTTCAAGAATTGACTTTATCAATGAAGAAAGAGTGTCCCGGACGCTGGTTGACTGGTCGGAAATAATCGTAAGGAAAACGCCTTCCGGCAGGACTTTTTCGATTTCTGCCATCTTTTTGTAGACCGCATCGGCCACATTGACGGTGTTGCTTCCGCTCTGCTTTTTGAGGCTGATGTAAACGCCAGGCTTTCCGTTGATGTAGACTTCGCTAGTCTGGTCCTTGTAGCCCATCTCGGCTGTTCCGATGTCGCTGAGCTTTACATCGTAGCCGTTTTTCGTTCCGACCACGGTATTGTTGATTTCATCGAGAGACTCGAATTCGCCGGTTGTGCGGACCATGTATTTTCTCGTTCCTTCATAGACTGAGCCGCCGCCAAGCTCGATGTTCTGCTTTGCCAGGGTTGTGGCGATTCCGGAAAGGGTAAGCTCGTAGGCGTCAAGCCTGTTCTGGCTGAGTTCCACACGCACGATTCCTTCACGGCCGCCTGAGACTGAAGCCTGTGAGACACCCGGTGTCTGTTCGAACATATCGCTTACGGTGTCATCTGCGATTTTTCTCAGGTCGTCTGCGCTCCTGTTTCCGCTCAAAGCCAGGGTGATTATAGGCATGGAGTCAGAGCTGAATTTAAAGATTTGAGGTGTGTCGCAGTCATCCGGCAGGCTGCCTTTTACCTGATCAAGCTTGTCACGGATGTCGTTGACGGCCTGGTCTATGTCCGTCCCGTAGTTGAACTGTAGTTTTATCAGGGACTGGCCTTCGCTTGAAGTCGATGTAAGCTCGTCGAGGTTTGAGACGCTGGTAAGTCCGTTCTCAAGGACTTCGGTCACAGATTTTTCCACCGATTCAGGGCCTGCGTTGTCGTAGCTTGTCATTACCATTGCCACAGGCATATCCATGTCAGGCATAAGGTCAATCTGAATGTTCCCTAAAGTGAAGAGGGAAACAATCATAATCAAAAGAAATGTACAGAGCGTTAATACCGGGTGCTCAAGGATTTTTTTTGAAATGCTCATACAGCGCCCCCGTTTGATGTGTTTTTGTCAGACTTTGTGCTGGAAGAGCCGACTTCCTTGACCTTGACTCCGTCAGAAAGAACCTGCATTCCGCTCACCACTATCTGTTCTCCCTCGCTCAGGCCCGAAGTAATCTCAGCCTTTCCGTCAACGCTGGCTCCTACAGAAATCTCTCGCTTTGAGACCGTGCTGTCATCATTCTTTATGTAGATGAATTTCTTTCCGTTTTCGCTGATGATTGAGTCTGTGGGAATTACGATTATGTTCTCGTGAAGAATTGTGTTCAGGTGAATCTTGACATACATTCCGGCGTTGATCCGCTCGTCGCTGGTGTCAAAAAGAAGGTAGAGCTGCTTTGTGCGGCTTGTCTCGTCAACCACAGGCGAGATTCTGAAAACATGGGCAGGAAAATCGATTCCCTTGTAGGCTTCCAGCCCGACCCGGGCAGTAAGTCCGTTTTTCAGGACTGCGATTTTGCTCTCAGGAATCTTGCACTCAATCTGAAGTTTGTCGATGTTTCCAATCATGGCAATTTCGCTTGAGGTGGTGACTGTCGTTCCTGTTGTAAGAGGAAGGGAAGTGATGTAGCCTGCAATAGGTGCGTAAACCGGACTCGAGGCATAGTGTGAGCCTGGGGAAGAAGGATCGACTTCGGCAATTAGCTGACCTTTTTTGACATAAGTTCCAAGAGTAACAGGAACACGGGTGAGTTTTCCACCGATGTCAGGATAAACCGAAATAGTGTTCTCGGCCTTTACTGTTCCGTTCAAGCGGAGATATTCCTGCAAGTCGCTTTTTGTGACAGTCTCGCTTTTTACTGTGTAGACTGTCTCTTCCACAGGAGGCATTTGTCTTTTCTTTTTGGGAAGCATTGAAAGACCAGTAAGGATGGCCAGGGCCACAAGAATCATCAGAATTTTCTTTTTCGTAAGTATCATTTTTACCCCCGTTGTTGGATTTATTTAAGTCTAACTGAAAAGCAATTTTTTTACATAAAAATTACGCTAATACTTTGTTATAAAACAGAATTTTATGGATACCGCCTTTCAATCTGCTCCTGTAAAAAAAATCTTTTGTAAAATTTTGAATACAGGGTTTATAATCAATTAAGATTAATTTACAGAAAATCTGGATTTTCAGGTTTCAGGAGGATTTTATGAAAAAAAACAGCTTTATTATTGGTGCCCTTGCCTGCTCTCTGGCACTTCTTGCGGGCTTTACGGCCTGTAAAGAAAAAAATGCGGCATCATCACAAGCTCAGGATAGTGCAGAATGGAAGCCCAACGGCACGGTCAATATGATTGTCGCTTACAAGGCTGGTTCTGGAACTGACAACACCGCACGAGTCCTTACATCTTATGCCGAAAAATATGTCGGCCAGCACATCGTAATTGACAACAAGGAAGGCGGCTCCGGCTCAATCGGCTGGACAGCCCTCGCAAAGGCAAAGCCTGACGGACTTACCCTGGGCTTCATCAATCTTCCGACCTTCTGCTCAAACATCATCGATCACCTGGGGGCATACACCGTTGAGTCAATCGAACCAATCGCAAATCATGTAGTTGAGACTTCTGTAGTCTTGGTCTCTGCAAAAAGTCAGTTCAACAGCCTTAAGGAACTTGTTGACTATGCCAAGGCTAATCCAAAAGCCCTCAAGGCTTCGACAAACGGAAACAAGGCCTCAAACCACATAGGCGCCCAGCTTCTTTCTCATTCTGCCGGCTTTGAGTACACGGCAATTCCTTATGGCGGAACTGCCGACCAGCTTCTTGCCCTCCGTCAGGGCGAGGTTGATTTCTCTGTTGCAAAAGTCGCTGACTTCACCTCTTTCGCTTCTGAGCTCAAGGTTCTTGGCACATTCGACTCTAAACGAATACCTGAATATCCTGATACACCGACCCTTGGTGAGCTTGGCTACTACCCCAACTGGTACGGCTCTGCGCGATGTATCGTTGCTCCAAAAGGAACTCCAAAAGCCGCAATTGAATTCTATGCGAAGGCTTTCAAGGCCGTTATGGAAGATCCTGAATACATCGCTGCCGGCGAAAAGGCTCACATGACGACAGAATACAAGAACCCTGCAGATACAGGCACTCTTATCAACCAGCAGTATGATTTCTGCAAGAACACTCTGGCAGAAATTTTCAAATAAGCCTTTCTGACGGCGGTATAATATGAAGAAAACAGACATTGGTGTAATTGCCTTCATGTATGGAATCTGCATCTGGTTTGCCATCATGAATGCGCGTCTTCCTCAGGATGCTCAGATTTATCCACGCTTTATTATAATTGTGCTTGCTTCTCTCACGACCCTGTATCTTGTCAAGAATTTAATCATGGCAAAAAAAGAGGGCGTGACGAGCGGATTCGCTGAATTGTTCAAGGGATTCCTGCCCAGACAGTTTTTCCCGGTTCTGGGAATAGCGCTGGGCTATCTTCTTGCGCTTTTTTTCATTGGCTTTTATCCTGCGACAATCATCTTCATGGTCTGCGTGCTTTTAAAACTCAAAATAAAGCCGGTCACGGTCTGCATCACTACGGCGGCAATCCTTGCGCTGGTGTTTGTTACCTTCAACCTCGTTCTAAAGGTCAGCCTAATCCGGGGGCTTTTGTTCGACATGCTTTTGTAAGGAGATTTTTATGTTAGAGACTTTATCACTTATGGGCGCGGGCTTCGTAAACGCCCTCAGTCCAATAAATCTTGTTGCAATGGCCCTGAGCACTGCCCTCGGAATCGTCATCGGCTGTCTTCCAGGGCTTTCGGCCGCAATGGGCGTGGCTCTTTTGCTCCCCATGACTTTCTCAATGAGGCCTGAGACAGGTCTTATCGTTCTAGGCGGAATCTACTGCGGTGCTATTTTCGGCGGTTCGATTTCAGCGATTTTGATTCACACTCCCGGTACTCCGGCTTCGGCTGCTACGGCCCTGGACGGATATGCCCTCACAAAACAGGGACGGCCGGGAAAAGCTCTCGCCGTCTCCTGTTTCTCTTCTTTCTGCGGCGGTCTTTTGAGCTGTATCTCGCTATATTTCTTCGCTCCTATTCTGGCCCAGCTTGCCATGCAGTTCAAGCAGCCTGAGTATTTCTGGCTTTCGATTTTCGGCCTTACGATTATCGCCGGTGTCTCGACAAAGAGTATGCTCAAAGGTCTTATGAGCGGAGCCCTCGGTCTTCTGGTTTCGACAATCGGAATGGATCCTATCAACGGAATCCCCCGCTTTATGTTCGGCCAGGATTCTTTGTATGAGGGAATCAATGTTACCTGTGCCCTCATCGGTTTGTTCTCGATGTCACAGGCCCTCATCCTTGCCGAAAAAGCAATCGTAAAGCGGCAGGAAGCGGCCAAAGTCAAGGACAAGATGGTCCTTTCAGGAGGCGAAGTCAGGCGAATCACACCGACGATTCTCCGCGGCTGGATAATCGGAAACATCATCGGAATCTTGCCGGGTGCGGGGGCTTCAATCGCCTGCTTTATGAGCTACAACACCAACAAGCAGCTTTCCAAAAAGCCTGAGGAATTCGGAAACGGCTCAATCGAAGGAATTGCGGCCAGTGAGGCTGCAAACAATGCTGTTACCGGCGGTTCCCTCATTCCTATGCTGACCCTTGGAATTCCCGGTGAATCGGTCACGGCCATTTTGATGGGCGGCCTTATAATTCAGGGATTGCAGCCTGGTGCCGATTTGTTCACCAAGTACGCCCCTATGACCTACACATTCTTCGCCGGCTTCGTTCTGGTTCAGTTCTTCATGCTGGGAATCGGTATGCTGGGATGTAAGGGCTTTGCCAAGATTGCGAAAGTCTCCGATGCGATTTTGATTCCCTGTATCATCGTCTTGTGTATCGTAGGTTCCTTCGCAATCCGAAAAATCTATGCCGATGTCGTAATCATGATGATTTTTGGTATTCTTGGCTATCTGGTAAGAAAATTCGAGCTGAACAATGCGGCAATCGTCCTGGCATTGATTTTAGGCCCGCTGGGAGAGAAGGGGCTTCGTCGTTCCCTCATGCTTTCCGGTGGAAATCCTGCGATTTTCTTCTCTTCTCCGATTTGCTGGGTTCTGATTGTCCTCTGTATTTTCGGAGTTTTGAGCCCGCTTTTGATGAGCAGGCTTGAAAAGAAAATGTCCGGGGAGCCGTCTGCCGGTGAGGGCATATCAGGATAGGTAAATTTACTTTCCCTTCTATTGACACTTTACCCGAGTTTCTGACATAATCAAGTCACTAACGGCAATGAGGTCGCAAAGAGAATATCTTTGTGACCTTTTTGTTTTTAAACATAAAAGTCGGCAAAGAGGCCGCAGATGGTGTTTTTACAGGCATCGTCTGCGGCCTTTTGCTTTTTGAATGGGAGATTTTGATTTTATGAACACTTTGTACGAACCTTCGTTTGAGCATGATGCTTGTGGAATCGGGGCAGTCGTCAGCATTGACGGAGTAAAATCACACAAGATTGTGGATAATGCCCTTTCCATCGTTGAAAAACTGGAGCATCGAGCGGGTAAAGATGCCTCGGGAGAGACCGGCGACGGCGTTGGAATCCTGCTTCAAATCAGCCATGAGTTTTTTAAGGAAGCCGCCAGAAAAGGTGAGGTCTTGCTTGCCGGTAAAAAAACAGAGTCTCTGGGAGAGGAGAGGGACTACGGAATCGGAATGTTCTTCTTCCCGAATGAGGGGGAAAATGGCTCAGGGATTACAGAAGCAGAAAAAGCAAGGTTTGAGAAAGTTTGTGCTTCACAAAAATTAAAATTCATCGGCTGGCGACGCGTTCCTGTAAAAGCCGAAGTTTTGGGAAAAAAGGCAAAAGACTGTATGCCAGAAATCTGGCAGGGATTCGTTTCAAGACCTGTAAATTGCGAAAAAGGCCTTGAGTTCGATAAACTTCTTTACAAAGTCCGCCTTTCTTTTGAAAAAGGAGAGAACGGGGCGTTGCGGGGTGTCCCCGCAGAGGGGGAAGGCGAAAATGGCGAAGCCATTGAAGCCGTGGGGGAGACTTCCCCCAAAAAAACTCCTCACTCCTCACTGCTAACTGCTAACTCAAAAACTTACATCTGTTCCATGAGCAGCCGCACAATCGTTTACAAGGGAATGTTCCTTGTGGGCCAGCTCCGCACTTTCTATCTTGACTTGCAGTCAGAACTCTATGATTCATCCCTTGCTCTCGTTCACTCACGCTTTTCAACTAACACCAACCCAAGCTGGCAGAGAGCTCACCCCAACCGATTTATCGCCCACAACGGCGAAATCAACACAATCCGGGGAAATGTTGACCGCATGATTGCCCGGGAAGGCGAAGTCGATACGAGAGGCTCTGATTCGGCCATGCTTGACAACACCCTTGAATATCTTACGATGAACGGAATGGACCTGCCTCTGGCCGTCATGGTCTGTATTCCTCAGGCCTGGAAGCACGAGGACACCCTGAGCCAGGAGAAAAAGGATTTCTATCACTACTGGGCAACGATGATGGAAAGCTGGGACGGTCCTGCTGCAATTTTGTTCAGCGACGGAGACATTCTGGGAGCGACTCTCGACCGAAACGGACTTCGCCCCAGCCGGTACTACATCACAAGCGACAACATGCTCATTTTAAGCTCGGAAGTGGGCGTCCTTGAAATTCCTGAAAGCAAAATCGTCAAAAAAAGCCGCCTTATGCCGGGAAAAATGCTTCTGGTCGATACGAAGGCAAAAAAAATCATTACCAACGAGGAAATTAAGTCTCATTACGCAGGAGAACATCCTTACGGCGAGTGGCTGAGCCAGAATCTAATTCCGCTTGCTTCCCTCAAAATCCCCAACAAGAAAATTCCGGTCTCAAGTCAGGAAGAGCGCGACAGGCTTTACCGTTCTTTCGGCTGGAATTACGAGGATGTCAACGAGATGGTCCTTCAGATGGCAAAGACTGGAAGCGAGCCGATCGGATCTATGGGCGTTGATATTCCCCTTGCGGCCATGAGCGACAATCACCCCAGTCTTTTTGAGTATTTCAAGCAGCTTTTTGCCCAGGTCACGAATCCGCCAATTGATTCTCTCCGTGAAAAAATCGTTACTGACACCACTGTTTATGTTGGAAGCGACGGCGACCTTCTGAAGGCGAAGGGCAAAAACTGCCATGTCCTTGAAATCAACAATCCGATTCTCACGGGCACTGACATGATTAAAATCAAGGC
>CAMOEE010000030.1 GCA_946611835.1 uncultured Treponema sp.
TTTCTGTAAGCGACACCGTTGCCGGTGATTAAAGCCCATAGCTTGCAAGAATTCTGTCAGCTGTTGAAGCAATAACAGCCTGATTCAAGTAGTTTGGATCCTTAATCTTCTCTTTGATGGCGGCAACGAGATCCTGGCGAATGTCAGGTGTTTCTTCCGCAACCTGATTCAAGTAGTAAGCCTCTGCTGCTGCTTTAGCCTCATCAGAAACACTTACTGAATCTGCTGTAGAATATGTATTTTCTTTAGCCTGTGTGCGACGAACATTCTGAACATTGTTAAGAGGATTTACATTGTCAATTCTTCCAATCATCATAGCTAACCTGCCTTTTACTCTTTAATTATCGGTATCTTCAGAAAATTCTTTAGAATTTTTTGAAGATTTTGAGATAAATACTGCGAATTCACCTTGAATTTTGCTTCTTGAGGCAAAATCTTCAAGCAATTCCTGAGCAGTCCCCTCTACTATCTCTTCGTGCAATTTGGTCAGCTCGCGACCTACAACTACACGCCGTTCACTATCAATATCGGCAATATCAGTTAAAAGTTTAACAATTCTGAACGGAGATTCGTACAGAACTATTGCCGCTTCCATTTCCATCAGCTCCCTTAAACGGCTTCGGCGCCGCCCGGGTTTTGGCGAAAGAAAACCCTCAAAAACAAGGGTTTTGCCGCCGGCTCCTGCAACGCTTACCAGTGAGGCAAAGGCGCTTGCTCCCGGAATTGGAACTACTGTGTGTCCTGCTTTTCGTGCCAGCCCTGCAAGAATTGCCCCTGGATCAGAAATGCCCGGGGTGCCTGCATCGCTTGCATAGGCTACCGTCTGACCTTCGTCAAGCATCCTGATAATCTTCTGGCTCGCAACTTCCTCGTTCTGGGAACGGCAGGATACGAGCGGTTTTTTGATTTCGAGGTGATTTAAAAGCTGGAGAGTGTGCCGGGTGTCTTCCGCGGCAACCACATCAACAGATTTGAAAGTCTCAACGGCTCGAAATGTAATATCACCAAGATTACCAATCGGTGTTCCAACGATGTATAAGGTAGACATTATCTAATTATAAATTAGAAATGATAAATTAGCAATGGAAATAAAACTGCTAACTATTTCAACATTGAGCAGAAGGTAGTGACCAGCTCGTCTACTGCACTGTAGTCAGATTCGCTCTTGACATCAAAGAGGGAACCTTCTCCGCCTTCCGGGTTCGAGCGGATTTCAATTTTTTTGGCGACTATGTATGAGTCCAGACTTGAAACTGTGAGAGAGGCGAACATTTTTGCCAGTGTTTCAAGGTCATTTTCTTCCAAGTCGATGATTTTTTTTGCCTTTGCAAGGCTGCGGAGAGCCTGTTTTGCCTGGTTTGAAAGTTTTTCCCGAGTTTCCTGAGCGATTTTTGCTGCCGCAGTTGAGATGTATTTTTCGCTCTCGATGAAAGAATAAATCTGCATGAGAGGCTCTTTTTCGTTCATCTTGAACCAGCGGTTAACGATTGCCTTCATTACATTTTCGGCAGGGTATCGTTCTGAGATTGCCTCGATGTCTGTCGGGATGAAGTAAGTTTTACGGTAATAGTCGCCGCACCAGCGGATACAGTCCTCGACCATTGCATCCCTGCTCTCATAATGATTGTAGAGAGAGGCTTTTTTGATTCCCAGCCTGTCTGCGACATCTGAAAGTGAAGTTCCGCCTGCGTTTTTTGCAAAGCAGGAATCCAAAAATGCGAGGATAATCTTCTCGCGAGTAACTTTTTCTGATTTAGCCATTTTCCCACCCAATTTAGGAACAAAAGTTCCTTAGACTAACAAACATTAGTTTATATTTGAAAGAAAGGATTGTCAAGGAAAACTTACCGCTTTACGGCCTCTTTTTCATTTATTAGCAAGCAATTAAAACGCAATCATTTGTATAATTTTCTAAAATCTGCTAGAATCTGCCTATGGATTTATTGAAGAAACTTACAGAATTGGACGCTCGTTTTGTAGAAGTCAACGAGATGGTTCAGGACCCCGATTTGGTAAAAGACCAGAAAAGATACAAGGATGTCATGCGGGAGCACGGACACCTTACAGATGTGCTTGAAGTTGGAAATGAATACCGCAAATGCCTTCAGGGAATCGAAGACGCAAAAATGATGATTACGGCTGAGGATGACGCCGAAATGAAGGAAATGGCCCGTGAGGAACTTAAAGAACTGGAAGAAAAGGTTCCCCAGCTAGAGGAGCAGATTAAGCTCAAGCTGATTCCGCCGGATCCTCTGGACGAAAAAAATATCATTCTTGAGATTCGTTCGGCCGCTGGCGGTGACGAGGCTTCACTTTTCGTGCGCGACATGTGGGAAATGTATATTCACCTTTGCGAGCGCAAGGGCTGGAAGTACGAGAATGTGGAGGCTCAGGAAACTGAAGTCGGCGGATTCAACAAAATCGTCACTCAGATTACAGGAAAGTTCGTTTACGGAACCCTTCGCTGGGAATCTGGCGTTCACCGGGTTCAGCGGGTTCCAGCTACAGAAAGCCAGGGCCGCTTGCAGACCTCGACTGTCACTGTCGCTGTTTTGCCAGAGGCTGAGGAAGCCGACATTAAAATCAATCCGGGTGATGTCCGTGTCGATGTAATGCGTGCGGGCGGTCCTGGCGGTCAGTGTGTAAACACCACGGACTCTGCAGTTCGTCTCACCCACATTCCTACAGGCATTGTCGTTATCCAGCAGGATCAGAAATCTCAGATAAAGAACAAGGAAAAAGCCTGGGAAGTTTTGCGCGCCCGCCTCTTTGACTTTGAGCAGTCTAAGCTGGACGCAGAGCGACGGGATTCACGCCGAAGCATGGTCGGAAACGGCGACCGTTCTGAGAAAATCCGCACCTACAACTATCCTCAGGACCGGGTTACAGACCACCGAATCAACCTTACCCTCCACAACTTGCCCAGCTTTATGATGGGCAACATGGACGAAATGCTGGACGCTCTCAATGTCTACGCAAAAGAGGAAGAATTTAAGGCACTGGACAGCTAGTCTGCAATGTTCTTTCTTTCCGAAGATTAATTTTCCGCTTGTGAGATTTTCCTTGTTGGGTTATACTGAATAAAAATTCACTGAAAAGATATTCAGTAAAATTACGAGGCAAATATGTTCAAAGGACGCGAAAAAGAATACAAACAGCTCATAGATGAGTTCTCAACAAAAAGAAAATCAGCAGTGCTTGTTTATGGAAAGAGGCGTGTCGGAAAGTCAAGGCTCATAAAAGAAGCCGCCCAAAACTTTGACGGACTTGTAGTCAGCCATCTTTTTTCGAGAACAAGTTTTGAAGGCAATTTGAGCTTTCTGACAAGGAGCATCTGCAGTGCCCTTTCCCTTCCTCAAATGACTTTTTCCAACCTTTTCGACATATTTGATTTTCTAAACGCCCAGAACAAAAGAATCCTGCTTGTTTTCGATGAATATCAGTATCTTAAAGAATCCCTAAAAGAAAACGAAGTCGATTCTTTCATGCAGGCAATCATCGATTCGCTCTCTGAAAACATCAAGCTTGTTCTTTGTGGCTCGTATGTTTCAATCATGAAAGAACTTTTGCTGGAATCCAATCCTCTTTTCGGTCGTTTCACATTGGTCATGCGAGTAGAAGAATTCGATTATCTTGACGCAGCTCTTTTTTATTCGAATCTCAGCGTGCGGGAGAAAATTCGCTTTTATTCGGTTTTTGGCGGCTCACCTTATGTACTCACAAATCTGAATTATGAAAAATCGCTCGAAGAAAATATTGTAAATCTTCTCATAAATCAGAACAGCCTTTTGCGGACTTATATTGAAAACATCATGCTCAAGGAAATTCAAAAATCTTTTGACATCAGAATTCTTGAAACTCTTGGAAACGGGAAAAAACGCTATTCAGAGATTTTGAATGTACTGAACATGAAGGATTCTGGATTACTTGATAAACAGCTTAAAAACTTAATCAGCATGGAAACGATTGCAAAAGTCTTTCCTATCAATAAGGCTGGCGATAAAAAAAAACAATTTTACGAAATCCGCGACAATCTCATGAGGTTTTTCTTCTCGTATATTTTTGCAAACGAGGCGTTGATTTCAAAATTTGGTGAGGAAGAATTTTTTAAGCGGATAATCGCACCGTCTTTGGACACATTCGTGAGTTTTAGATTTGAAGGAATCGTAAATCAGTATTTTTCACGGCTCGTAAAGACAGGCCACCTTCAGGGCATAGAAGATTTCGGCTCATTCTGGTACGATGATGCAAAATCGGGTAAAAACGGTCAGTTTGACTGCGTTTTAAAAGAACCAGACGGTTACGATTTTTTTGAAGTGAAATTCTATGAAAAGCCAATGAATCTTGCTGAATGTGCAAAGGAAGAATCTCAAATCCGGGAGATTGCTGAGCTTTCATGCAAAAAAACAGGCTTCGTCTGTTCAGCAGGATTTGATTTTTCAGACAGCAAGTACGAGTGCATCACTGGAGATGACATTTACGGGATAGTGCGGGTATAGGCTGCCACAACTTTTTCAGAATTTAAGTTGTGACAGCCCTTTGTTGCTAGCCTCTGTTGTCGCAGTAATAACTTATATAGGTGTCGACATAACCCGTTGTATAACGGTTAAGATTCTGCCCTTGTTTGTTTTTCAGTGAATCTTTGGAATCTGAGTATTCGTCCGCTCCGTAAAGAGTAAAATCCCCGTTCGGGCCTTTGCCTGTACCTTTTGAGCCATTTTGAATTACAATAATGTCACGAATCATAGTATCAGTGCCCCGTTTGTAGCCTATTCTCCATGAACCAGTGCTGTGACCATCGCGAGTGTAATTCCATCCGTGCAGCTTTTCAGTTGCCGTGAATCCCCAGCCGGCTATTTCATTCGCATTATTCTCTATAATTATTCTGTCATTAAGTGGCGGTTTCGTTGTTGTAAATTTGGTGCCGTCTGGTTTTACCAATGTGACTTGTCCGTTTTTGTAGAAACAGTATGCAACATAAAGATAAACATAGTCACCGCCACCGCCCTTATTCATGTCTGTATCAATCTTGTAATAAACGGTGTCATTATAATTGATAGTTGCGCCTCCGTCTGTACTGAGATTAGAACCATTTTCTGATATTTTGCATATTTTGCCATCCTGCTTCACCACCACTACATCCCAAACATACATGTCGCTTGAACTTAATGTTTTTTCAGGATCCATCCACTCTTTGTATGCATCCTGGAATTTTTTATTCTGTTCATTGGCATATTCTGGATAACCATCTTCTATTTCATACGAAAGCACGGTGTAAATACTTGAATTTCCTGCTGTAGCCGGGTCTTTATTCTCTTCATCCATGATTTTTCCATAGGCCCGAATAAGTTCCCAAATAGGAACGATGCCGTTATAGTTCATGCCCTCATTAAAGCTGATGAGCTGCCAGTTTTTATCAGGTTCTACGGACTCAAGCCACTTCTGGTAAGACTCAGCATCTTTCAAGTCGGCATTAAGGGTGTTATCGCCGCCAACAATCTCAGTAAAGCAGTAATTCTTAGTGACATCAGAAGTATCAATACTCTTCCAGTCTGTTGATATTGAACCACCGGCATTAATGCCGCTCCCTTTGTCTTTGTTATCTCCATCTTTTTTCTTATCTTCTTCCTTTTTCTTATCCTCAGCATCTTTTCCTGCTGCCTCTTCGCCTTTTTTATCATTAGTGGCCTGACCATATTCAGCGGCAAGTTTTGCCGAAAGTTTGTATGTTTCGCTTGTTTTGACCTTACTTGTCGCCATATAGTAATCGTATCTTCCACCGAAGGTACCGCCAACAATGAGATGTGTACCGTATTCGTCAAAGATTTGCTCGGGTTTAAAGTTGGGGTTTGTATAGTACCCTTCTAAGGATGCTATAAAGTCTGGTGTCAGGCAGTTTGCGAGCTTGCTTAGACCAACCTCGGTCACATTTTTTATGCTGCATGAAAACTGTTCGACATTAGTGTGCATTGAAGCATAAGAAGACTCATTGTTCTTCGTATAGTCCCTGCTAAAAGTTGTTTCAAGAGAAGCCGAAAATACTTTTGAAACTCCACCATGAGCCTTTACGCAGGCACTCAGACTGGTCTGATAAGTTGACAAATCCGAACCAATTTTTGTCTGATACACTGTCCGGCCGATTTTTTTGTTAATTAAACCAAATTCCTTTTCAATAACATCAAAGTCAATAATCTGATTCGTTTTAATGTATTTCGGGCTAATATAATCGCCAAAAACATTATAACCGTATCCAATAGTGGTCGATATTGCAGGTCGCAAAGTGTCAGCAATCTCAACTTCTGTCTTGCTGCTTTTGTTATTAGAATCTGAGTTGTTGTCTTCATTGTCGTCTTGCGAACATGAAACAAATGAGGCAAGCCCAAAAGCGAGAAGCAGGCCTGTTCCTAATGCAATAAGTTTCTTCATAAAAAATCCTCCTGAAGATTTTATTTTTTAGTGTCTGCTGTAAAGTTTTTTGCAGACACTAAATAGTTGAATTGTTGAATTGCTAAAAAGCCCGAACTGCACAAACTCTATTAGGGCTGTACTTGGCGTAGCTGGATAACTCAGCCTCATCGAAATAGGACCAAATGTCAATACTCCAGGCTCCGGTCCCTGAGCTAGAGTGCTGACTAGATGACCAGTATGTACCGGTTCCGAGTGGCTTTCCGCCTGCTTTTTCAATCGCTGCATTAACTGTAGCCTTCACGCTGTATATCATGCACAGTTCTGCAATTGTAGGAAGATACCATCCGTTCGCGTAATCACCTGAAAGGGAGTATTTAGTAGCATATTTGTTGACCCAGTTGAAGGCAGGATAGTTTCTTGCCGCATTTTCTTGTGCAGTCGTATCGACAGCACAAATTTTCGCCCAGTTGTCGCTTCCGTCAATGTCTCCTGTGAATGTCGGTGTTGCAGTATAACTGATTTTGATTTCGCTTGGTGTACACAGAATATCCGTGAACATCGTTGTGTAACCTGTTGTTCCGTTCTTTGCCCAAGCATAATTACTATCAGCAATCGAATTTTTCAAGCATACTCCCAGCGTTTTTGCGCCGAAGACATCGCTTTCACTTCCAGCGTAGAAGATGACGGCAACGGCTGCCGCTTTCTGTTTGTCGGCCAAGACTAAATTCTCACTGTAAGGGGTTGCGCTTCCGTCCATGAAAACTATGTCGCCCACGGCTTTAGCCTCTAGAGGTCCTTTTTGACCAAAATATCTACCGCGTTTTATAGTACAATCAACATGTTTCCCGTTGCTTAGAGAGACTCTTAAAGTTGCTTGATTATCAGCTGTTTCAGTCATCTTTATCGTTGCCTTGCTTGAGTCATTTGGATCTGGGGTTACGGTTGCCACATTTTCGTTAAGAACCTTCCATGTCAATGTCTTGTTGGTTGCATTCTCTGGGAAAAACTTCGCTGTTACCTCAAATGATTCCCCCGGAAATGCTTCGATTACCTCTGGGAGCAATATATTCTCGACTTCTATGACCTGAGGACCGTGTTTTTCCCACAATGCATACATCAAGAGATTCTCGTGTTCACCACCTTGCGTAATATGCGTGACTGGTCCGAAAGAATACGAACGACTTTCTATCCATTTACACTGCCAGCCCTTGAAAGTGAAAGTGTTTCCGTTTTCGTCTGCATCTTTGGTTGCCTCTTTGAGCGTTATTGTTGGGGTTTCTACCGTGTAGGATGACGGATTTTCGCTGTTGTTTGTTCCGCCGAAAAGCTCATAGGTGATAGAATAAACATGAGGTTTCCATTTTGCCGTGAGCGTAATGTTTTCTGTAATTGGCGTTGAGAAGTCAAATTTTGTGTCACCTTTGTACCAGCCTTCAAAGTCGTAGTAATTCTTTGTGGTGGAAGGTTCTGATACTGTGGTTCCTTTTACGGTTATTTTTTTTGTGACTTCTCTTCCGCCAGCAGCGTTGAATGTGACCGTGCACTTGTCGTTCAGTTGCTCAGCTTGCCATTTTGCCGTTATCGTGATGTCACCGTGGGAGCTTGTTTCGATTGTCGAGATTTCTTTGTAATTATTGCTCTCCCAATCATAAGTATTCCAGTTTTCGAATGTGCCATTATCTTTTGTCGGAGCTTTGAGCGTTATCGTGTCGCTTTCTACCGTATAGGATGAAGGGTTTTCTTCGTTGTTTGTTCCGCCGTAAAGCTCATAGGTGATTAGATAGTTGTGTGGAGTCCATTTTGCTTTGAGCGTGGTATCTTTTAGCACAGGTTCAAAGAAACTGAAGTATTTCTCTCCGTCATACCAGCCTTCAAAGTCGTAATAATCCTTTGTGGGATACATTGGCTCTGCGGTTTTTCCTTTTTGGACGGTCTGTGAGGCAACTTCGCTTCCGCCGTTTGTGTCGAATGTGACCGTGTACTCTGTTTTCAGCACCTCATTCTGCCACTTTGCCGCAAGGGTAATGTCAACAGGAGAAGCCGAATTGATTTCCGTGATGGCATTGTATGTATTGTTCTCATAATCATAAAGATTCCAGCTTTCGAAAGTGCTGCCATCTTTTGTAGGGGCTTGGAATGTTATTGTTCCGCTTTCCACAGTATATACCGCTGGGTTTTCGCTGTTGTTTGTTCCGCCGTTAAGCTCATAGGTGATTTTGTATTCGTGTGCCGCCCAATGAGCCGTGAGCGTGAGGTCTTTTGTGACAGGGGTAGAAAAGTCAAACAGCGTTTCCCCGTTGTACCAGCCTGAAAAATCGTAGTACGCCCTTATGGTGGAAGGCTCTGATATTGTGGTTCCCTCCGCGATTATTTTTTTTGCGACATCGCTTCCGCCAGTAGCATTGAATGTGACCGTGCATGCCTTCTTTGCGGGGGTGCCTGCATCGTCGTCATCTGACGAACAGCCTTGCACAAATGCCGTCAAAGCAAGGCAGAGCATGGTGAAAGCTAAAAATTTGTTCCTGAAGTATTTCATAAGCTTTTATCTCCTGTAAATATCGTTAATATTCTGTTTCCTGCTTCATGCCGAAAGGCGTTGAGACATACTTGAGAGAAAGGGTCTTTCCGCTCAGGTAACCGTCATACTCTCTGAAAGATAGATTCAATGTAGTGTCGTCGCCTTTTTCATTCAAAGTGTAATCGGCGTATGCAATCGGCTCATCCTGACCAAACCTGATGTATTTTTCCTCAAAATCTACGCTTAGTGTTCTTAAAGACTCTTCGGAATCAGGTACTATTATTTCTCCAACAAAGCCGGTAAAGACTGCTTTTATTCCATCATCTGACGAATAGCTGAAATCTGAGTTTTCAAAGGCCGCATAATGGGGAGTGAAGTAATAGTCATATTGAACTTCATAAGGAATCAGCTCGTTCGTGTCATTGTCCACGAGATATTCGGTTACTGTCTTGTTTTTCTCGTAGCTGAATAAGAGAGGACAGAACACAGCTTTCACATCCTGCCAGTCGGCTGGTCCGTACAACGCGAATGCCATTTCAAGGAATTCATTTTTACGTTTTTCGATTAGCTCACTCGTATCTGGGTCATCAGAATCCACCCCTTTAGATTCAACTATTCCCCCACCTACGATGGTTTGTCTGTATTCTGGCACCTCGTTATAGTCAGCATCGTACACCTTTACTGTGACGATATCGGTAAATTCTGATGCTCCGTATTCACTTCGTATTACAGAGACACCAAGCATCTCGTCAAAAATCGTAGTTTTCGTTTGCCAATCCGTTCCTATTTTTATTGCGTATGTAGTGACTGTTTTCCCTGTGGGCAAATAGTTGATTTTGTTCACATATTTTATTCTGGACCAATCTTTGAAGTAAATTGTATATTCCTGTGACTGATACCAGTTATCGAGCTCTTTGGTCAAATAAGAATTCATGAAATCCTCTGACTCCCAGTAAGCTATGTAGCCATCGTAATCAACGAGCCTTCCGCTTCCGTCAGGGGCTTGTATTTTCGTCACCTGCATCTTTATTGTTGAGGATGTGGCATCGTACTTGTACAGATTTTCGTCGTTGTCACTAATTACAGAAGTGTCTGAAGCGTTCATGCTTAAATAAACCCTGTGAGCACCCTCAAAACGCGCCCTTTGTATCAGAGAAGAACCTTGTCCACGCAACATTGTTCCTTCAAGGCTGACTGCCTGTGAGCTGGCAGGAGATGAAGTGTCATCGTTGTTGTCTGAACACGAGAGCGTGCAGAGCATGGCGGCAAAAAGTGCGGCAAAAAGTGCCGGAATTGTAATTTTGTTTATTTTCATGTTTGTTTCCTCCTATTGTTTTACGGGGTAGTAGAAGCGTCGGACATTACGGCAATTTATAGCTGTATGATGAGGAATCCTGTACATATCTGATTTATCAGAATCCCATGCCCAAGATTTTATGGTATATACTGCCTCAAAAGTAAGAGCTACTGCATATCCATCGTTCCTGTATTTAATTGCTTTATCGGAGTTCGCGATATTTGCAATAACTACGGGAATGGATAAGTCACACCTCCACCAACTTGAGTCACCGTAAAAATTTGTCTTGGAACTCAGGCTGTCGCTTATGATGAAAAGCTGCTCATTCTTTTCATCGTAGGGAAATGTCGTAATGGGTTTTCCGCCCTCAAAAGTGAAACCAACATCTTTGAATATCTGCATGAGGGTCTTTGCCTTGTTTGCTCCTGAATAGTATGCCCCATACATCTCCTGATACCATTCCGAAGGCATAGCCATTTTTTGTGCGGCAGTACAGTTGGAAGCAGAAGCAGTTGAAGGCGGAGGATTGCAGCTATAAAAATAGGAAGCATTGCCTTTTACCTCAGCTGTGTTTTCATTCAAGGCATAGCGTGTATTTTGGGGATAATCATTTAGGTCAAACCAATAGTGTGGATATTTACCTGAAGACGAATACTCAGTATTAGGGCAGAGCCAATAATCGTTCATGCATTTCACATAATCATTTTCCTTTATCACGCCTGTAAAAGTCTGCCCTTTCCACTTGCTGCCCCATTTCTGGTAATATGGCTTGTCCTTCTTTATGACAGGATTGTCTTTATTGAGAGAGATGGCCAAATTCACATAGTTTTCAAATTCTATGCAGTTGGTGCTTTTTGTGCCAAGCTGTTCCGTAATGGCGTAGTACCAGTAGGCTAACGGGGCTGTCAAAGCGATGAGTGCGCTGTCATTGTCGCGCAGCTGCTGGCGGAGCGTGTAGCCTTCAGATTCCCACACAAAGTTCAATTCCGCATACTTGTCGTACAACTGGAACATGTTGAATGTTTGAGTGGTACTAGGTGACATGCCTTCTGTAAGGTAGGAGAGAAATATCTTATCTGCCAGTGCGCCGGTGGAGTTTTTTTTGCCCCATTTCAATATGCAGTCATTCAACTTCTTTCCTATTTCGGACGAATGTTTTGAACAGTAAGCCTGAAAAGCCTCTGCTTCTTCCGTAGAGTTGAATGAAACTTCGTCTGCTTTTTTTGCCTTTTTCCAGCTGGCAGTGTCTATAAATTTGTCAAGGTAGGCAAGACGAAGCTCCATGGCCTTGCCCCAGTCAGACCTGTCTTCAGGGGTCAGTTCGTCTTTTTTTGCATTGTATTCGGCTGTATTTTCACCGTACTGGGATTTGAGAGCGGCATACACAAGCTCATCGAAGATGCTGTTCCAGCAGGAGAGCGCATCGTCAAAAATATTTTTGTACTCATCGTTCCTTTGCTGCATGACTGTATAATATTTGGTCAGCTCCGTCTGATATCGTACTTCAGTTTTTAGCTGGTAAACATTTGTGTGCATTTTGTTAACCATATCTTGTATGACCGACAGCTCATTTTCCATTCTTTCGAGCTTTGCAATGATTTCCTTGAAGTAGTGGGTCTGAGTTTTCATAATTCCCATGGCGTCAAGCAACATTCCTGCACCAAAGCTTCCGACAGTACTCAATGCCCCGCCGATGGCAGCTCCTCCAATCCATGTGAGGAAGCTTGATCCTGAAAAATTGCTTATCATGTCGCCAAAGCCGTTTATTGCAACCTGCGCCACCTCACCTCCTGCCCTTGCGGCAGAAAAACTTTTTGTTACAGTGCTTTCTTCCCATGGAGCCGGGAACGGCGTTCCGTTTTTTGCCCACCACTCGTTCAAAAGCCCTATGTCGTAGGCAGGGTTGCCTGTGAACTCTATGCCAGCCTCGTCAAGGAATTTCGTGCCAGCGCTTTCATCTGCTGTCGTCTGGTTTGTGATATTTCCCGTGCTGCTGTCTGTCTCCACGCTTATATTCGAGCAGGACGAAAGCAGAAACATTCCGATTGTAAGGGAGGCGATTAGCGGCGAGAAAAGTGAAAATATAGAAGTGTGTTTTTCATTCATGTTTGTTTCCTCCTATTGTTTTTCTAGGTAGTAGAAGCGACGGATATTATTGAAAGTTCTTGTTATATGGTGTGGAATTTTATAAGTTGAAAAATCCTCACCACCCCAAGGATCTGCCCATTCTATTTGTTCAAAGGTAAGGATTAGTGACCAGTTTTTCTCTTTAAGATCGTTGTTCATATAACTTGTTCCCTGCATAGAATTTGCCATAACAGAGGGAATATACAAATCACAAAAGCCGTGCGGATAACATTTAATATATCTGATGTAATTAACGGCTTTGCAAAACTTGCTGTCGCTTATGACAAAATACATCTCGTCTAGATCGGGTTTATAATAGCCCGAAATCTGAATTGGTACTCCATTAGCGTAAATAAATCCTAAGTCCCTGAATATCTCTAAGAGAGTCTTTTTTGGTTTACCGTCTACAAAGTATGCCTCAAACACTTCATTATACCATCCCGATGGCATTGCCATATTCTGAGCGGCAGTGCATATAGAAGAGGTTGCAGACGAAGGAGGAGAATTGCAACTGTACAAGTAGGAAGAGTTGCCTTTTACCTCATCATTATTTTCATTTAAAGCAAAGCGAAAATTATTAGGATAATCTTTTTTAAGGAAGTAATATGTATTTCTATATGGATTAAGTGTGGATCCAGCACGAAGCCATTCATCTTGCATACACTTTACATAGTCATTTTCCTTTATCACGCCTGTAAAAGTCTGCCCTTTCCATTTGCTGCCCCATTTCTGGTAATATGGCTTGTCTTTCTTTATGACAGGATAGTCTGTATTGAGTTTGATTGCATCGTTTACACGGTTTGTGAGGCGAATGCAGTTGAGACTGTCCGTACCCAGAGTTTCGGTGATTGCATAGTACCAGTAGGCGAGCGGGGCTGCCAAAGCGATGAGCATGTTGTCCTGATCGCGAAGCTGCTGGCGGAATGTGTAGCCTTCAGATTCCCAGACAAAACTTGCCTCTGCATATTTGTCATACAACTGAAACATGTTAAAGCGGTCTTTATCACCATAAGTGTCCGTAAGGTATGAACACAGGTTTATGACACGAGAGACTCCAAGTTCACCGTCTCCCCATTTCCTGAGCGCTTTGTGCAGTTGCGAGCTTATTTCTTCGGAATGTCTTGTAAAGTAGTCCATGAAAGCCTGCGCTTCCTGAGTCTGCTTGAAGGAAACCCCCGCCGCATCATCCGCCTTAAGCAGACTGTCGTGGTCGATAAATTGGCTGATGTATTCAAGTCGAAGTTTTCTCTTCTTGTGCGAATCACTTGACTTAAGTTCATCATCAAGTTTTGCATTGTATGCCTTGGTGTCTTTGCCGTACTGAGAGCTGACGGCAGCCTCAAGAAGAACATCGTTAATCTTGTTCCAGCCTTCCATTACGCTTAGGTACAGTTCCGTGTATTTTTTGTCACGGTCCTGCATGACTGTTTGATATCTGGTTAAATCTCCAGCATTTTTTACATCCTTTATAAGCTTTTCTACTTCAGTTGAAGTTTCCTCAAGCATATCCTGAATTTCACTTAACTGCCCTTCCATTCTGTCGAGCCTTTCACAAATTTCGTTCAAATAGCTGGTCGCAGAGCGCACAATGCCCAGTGCATTTAGCACAGCCGAAACTCCCGCACCAACAAGCGCTCCCGCAGCTCCTGATGCAATAGTTCCTCCCGCCCATTGTAAAGCTCCGCCAACGGTAAAATTAAGAACCAGGTCACCGAAGCCACCTGAGCGTGCTGCTGAGTTTGACTGGTCTGTGGAGCTTTCTTCCCATGGAGCCGGGAAAGGCGTGCCGTTTTTTGCCCACCATTCGTTCAAAAGCCCTATGTCGTAGGCAGGGTTCCCCGTGAACTCTATGCCCGCCTTGTCCATGTATTTTTCGCTACCTGTGGTGGCTTGTGTGCCCTGTGCAGCAGATTTTCCTGTGTCCGTGTCAGTTACAGTGCTTATGTTTGAGCATGACGAGAAAAGGAACATTCCAATCGTGAGCGAGGCGATTAGCGGCGAGAAAGCTTGTAATATGGAAGTGTGTTTATCTTTCATGTTTTATTTCTCCTTCAAAATGATGGTCATTTGCTAGAATTTTCTTATGACGCATACGGCGGATTTTTCCATTTTTGTGAACTGACCGAGATATTCGTCGCTTGCACCGAGGTTCCAGACCCAAATGCTGGTTCCCTTTTCATTCGTGCCGTAGCACTGGCTTGACGAGTGGTACCACCTGTCTTTCGCAATCGTGTTTCCGCCGGCGGCGGTGAGTGCATTGTTCACAGTCTCAACTTCCCTGTAGAGTTCAGCCAGTTCGAAAATGGAAGGCATATACCAGCCGCTTTCAAAATCGCCTTTTACTCCGTGGTTTTCGGCATAGTTATTTGCCCAATAGAAGGCCGGGTAATTCGCTTCCATTTTTGCCTGTGCAGTGCTGTCAAGTTTGCAAATTTCGCTCCAGTTGTCGCTTCCGTCCTTGTCGCCGTCAAAATATGCTATTTCAGAAGTTTTGCTGCCTCTTGGCTCTGGAGTACATACGATGCTGCTGAAGTTCGTGCTACAGCCTGTGGTCTCTTCTTTTGCCCAGCTGTATTCGTAGGGATTTTCGCCGTTCGTGTTGTGGATTGCCACCCCAAGCATTGAATCATTCAAAGGCGTATAGAAAATGACTGCAACCGCCTTGGATTTCTGCTCTTCGGTCAGGGTAAGTCCTTTTGTCCATGCGGTTGCGCTTCCGTCAGCAAACACTATGTCTCCGATGCTGTCCGGCTTACTCTTTTCGCCCGTAAGTACCTTAACTACAGGAGTCACAGGAGCCACATAAACCTTAAAGGTTGCCGTCACCGTAACATTGCTATTCGGCATTTCAAAGAAATACTTGTTTGTCGAGTATTTATAATAAGTGATGTTTTCGCCGCTTGATTTTTTTATGGTAAGGGATTCGAATTCATATCCCTGATTTGGAGCTGCCGTAATAATGACGGTTGAACCCGGCATGATTTCTGAAGATTTGCTTGCGCTTACAGAGCCGTTTTCAGCACTTTCTATTTGTACGCTGTAGGATTCTGTTTGATTCTGAGTCTCTTGGAAAACTGCCGTTACTGTAACATCACTGTCAGGCATGGTAAAGCTGTTGCCTGTGATTTCAAGGGCGGTGCCGGCGGCATCTGCTGCCGAAAGGTTTTTCAGCTCGTAGCCTGAGTTCGGCGTTACCACAAGGAGAATTTGGGTGCCCTGGGTCGCCGTGCTTTTTTCGCAAGTGACGGTGCCGTTTATGATTTCGCTGTCAATCGTAATGCTGTGGTTAAGTTTCTTGAAAACAGGGGTCAAAGATACATTGCTTTCAGGCATCGTAAAGAAATATTTGTTCGCCGAGAATTTTGAGCAGGTAACATTTGCGTCGCTTGAATCTTTTACGATAAGTTCTTTTAAGTCATATCCTAAGGTTGAAACTGTCGTAATGGTGACGGTTGAACCAGGAACGATTCCTTCAGTTTTGTCCAGAGTTACCGCCCCCCCTTCGTATTCTCCTACAGTAATATTGTAGGAAACTGCTGGTTTTGCCGAAAGTTTGAAAGTTGCGTTCACCGTTACATCAGTGTCCGGCATTGTAAAACAGTTATCTGTAATTTCAAGAGCGTTGCTGCTGGCATCTGTTGCCGAAAGGCTTTCCAGTTCGTATCCTGAATCCGGGCTTACAGCAAGAAGAATTTTAGTGCCTTGAGTTGCCATGCTCTTATCGGAACTTACTGAACCGTTTAAGATTTCTTGTGCCGCAGTAATGTTGTGGAAGGTTTTTAGCTGGGTAAAAAGCGAGCTTAAAGTGACATTTCCATTCGGCATGGTGAAGGTGTACTTCAGTCCTTTTTCTATCATGGTCGTCTTGATTTCTTTTTCTTCTGTTTTATCACCAACGGTTTCTGATACTTTTACAGAAAGTGAGTCAAGCGTATAACCTGCATTCGGCGTGACTGTGACCGGAACAACGGTTCCTTCCGTTATTTTTGAGGTCATGGCTGGCGTGACAGTGCCGTTTTGGGCGGCTTCCACAGAAACCGAGAAAGTCGGAACTGTAGGCTCGCTATTGGCAGGGCTGTCTTCAGTTTCTGAGCAGGCTGTTATCATGAAAAAGACTGAGAAAGCCATGAGCAGCACCAAGATACGGGCTGGTAAAAGTTTTTTCTTCATAGAAAAATTCCTCCATTTTGAAAGACATATAAAAAATCCCCTGCGCGGCTGGTCGGACAAAAAGTCACGGCAAGCGGCAAGGGAGTTTTTTTGAGAAAAGAAAATTGTGTTGTGTGATTTTGAACGAGGTTCGGGCTATCTGCGAATCTGCGAATCTGCGAATCTGCGAATCTGCGAATCTGCGAATCTGCG
>CAMOEE010000031.1 GCA_946611835.1 uncultured Treponema sp.
ACTTCCGCTATCGCTCCATACCGCAAGCGGTACGCCTTCGGCGGTGCTACAATCGTTACCGCTTGTCTCTGTGTATGCTGTTTCTGCCAGTGAAACAGGCATTAAATCGTGTGAAAAAGCGTAATCAAGCAATTTAGGGGCGCAGCAGTCGCCTGTTCCTGTGGGGGGAAGTTTTCCGTGGTTGTATGTGCCGCAGATTTCTTTGAGCGTGCGGACTTTCCCGTCGATACAGTGAAACCTGTACAAAGCGTGGACTTTTTCCAGAGATTCCCGGCAAAGCCTCTCCCGCCTTTCCTTCAGTTCTTCAAGAGTTTCAGTGCGACTTCCGCATTCGTCATGGCCTTCTTTTGAGTCGTCGCCATTTCGCTCATGGTGAGACAAAGTGCTTCCAGCTTTCCGTTTTCCCTTTTCCCTTTTCAGCTTTTCTGTAATTGTATGAATCTCCCCGTCGTTTTGGGAAAGGGCGTTTTCGATTTCCTCAGCAGAAACAATGGGAGAAACAAGTTGAAAGATGAAAGTTGAAAGTTGAAAGTTTGAATTTGAAAGTTGAGAGTCTCTCTCTTCTGAGGAAAAATCTCCCTTTTCTGAGAAAATGTCTCTCTCCGCCGGGGAAAAATTTCCCCTCTCTGAGAAAAAGTCTCTCTCTTCCGAGGAAAAATCTTCCCCAACATTCAGTTGTCCACTTTCCGTTTTCAGCTTTGCGTTTTCAACTTTCAGTTTTCCGTTTTCCGTTTTCCGTTTTCCGTTTTCAGTTTTCAACTTTCTGGCGTTTCCTGAATTCGTAACCAGGTTTACTTCTTTGCCGTTTTTGTCTTTGCATACAAGGGCACCCAGCATTACTCCCTGATTTTTTCTTTCCTCGCTTGGTCTGGCTGCCTGCACAAGGCTGAGCTGGCCATTTTTTAGGGCTGAAAGTACTTTTTCGAGAATTGTTGCGGCTTTTTCTTCTGGGAAGGGTGGAAACATAGTTCTTTTTTGACGGGACGGGCTTTCCTTACTTACAGATGATGACCAGATAGAGCTTTTCCATTGGGGAAGGCTCGCTGTCTGATGAAAAACTCAGGACTGAGTCGTTGTCAGACGCAATAGTGCCCAGTTTGTGCAGCATCATGCCGTAGGGGCGCAAATCCGCAACCTGGTTTGCATCGTAGAGCTGAAAGCCGGTAAGGAGCATCTGTCCAAAATTATCGGGAATTCCGCTGGGAAATTTTTGAGCCCAGACTGGTCCATCACTTTCTGAAAAGCCGGTAGTTTGCGCCGTGTTCAGTCCTTTTATTTTGATGTCAATCAGGGGGTAGCCGTAGTTTACTTCCTTACAGTAGACTCCGCTCCCTTCTTCTGCCGGCTCCCGGGCTGTAAAAGACAATTCGTCCTTTGAAGGGCTTGCTTTCATACCCCTGATGCAGGCTGTACTGTAGTCCCGTAAAAAGCTTTCAATGCTTTCTGAATAATGCTTGCCATTCTCGTCTGTAAGGGCATTTACTCCTTTTACGATACCCTCCCAGTCAAGATAGTCATTTTGGGCAATCGAAACCATTGCGGCAACAGAGTAAGTTCGCATGATCCAGCCGATGAAAGAAAAAGTAGAACCGTAAACTAGTTCGCCCATGGCATGGTTATATTCAATTCCATTGTAGAGATATTTTTCTACGACCTTGCGCATATAGGTTACTGCCGCGTAGTTATTGTAGTCTATTTCCGGAAAAAACATAAAGACCAGATCTTCTGCCGCATTAGAAAACATCTCGTTAAATTCGGAACTAAGATAAATGGTTTCGTCATCAACGCCGTCCAGTCCGCCTTTTGAATTCATCTGAATCATGTGCTGGAACTCATGGGCGATGGTCGTGTACATATTACCGGTTTGCTTGCTCATGTAGGTATTGATGTAAAGATAATTTCCTTCGTTAGAATAACGTGAAGAATCATTCTTATCCCATGCAGCTATGTCTGAAACAAGGGGCAAGTGTTCGTCATTGGGATATAAATCTTTTCCCCAGTAGAAGCCGCAGGTAGTAACGTTCTCCTTCATGTGATAGATGTCATAAAACAGAAGATTTATGACGCTGCCGGTTTCACTCAGGTACTTGATGTCGCTCACTGACTCCCCGTCACAGAAGGCCCTTGTCGGTTCGCTGCCAAAAATTTCCCGGTCAAGATGGTAGATTTTTACGAAGGTGTCGGCATAGTCCTGGGCCATGGCCCGGTTCACCTTGCCAATTGGAGCTTCTTCTTCGGTGGTAAGGCTGCTATCTTCTTCAAACAAGACGCTGTCGTCATTAGCGTTATAGCCTGTTACCTGGCCTAAAACCCATACATAACAGAGGGGGGTGCCGTCCTCTTTATAACCGATTCCTTCAAGGCTCCCTTCTCCTTCTGACCACCGGGAAATCTCCTTGTTTTCATCGTATATTATATCAAGATAAAAGTGTTTTTTTTGTCCCAGAGAAAAAGTCTTGGGCTGGCCGTTTTCATCAAGGGTTTTGTCCACCAGTTCTTTTGTGCCTGCAGCTGCAGCCCGGCTTGATTTTTTATTTTTTGCGCTGGCCCTTTTCTTGTTTTTTAAGATTTCTGACAGCTGCATTGAATGGCAGGCCTTTCCTTCGCTGGCTGCCTCTGGGAGAATAGTGTCTGAAAGAGCGGCACTCCTGCTTTCTACGGCAGAATATGAAAGGCCGATGTTGCTTGCTTCCGTAACATAATGGGTGGCTTCCATGGGAATAATCGTATTGTCGGGATTGGTTTTTGAAAGATAGAGTTTCGTGGCGACTGGAAAGTTTTTCAGGGTCAGGTTGCCTGTGTCGCCGGGAATTTCATAGACGTTCTGTCCTTCTTCATAGCTGATTTCCCTGTCACTTCGGCTAATGCTTTGTCCTCCATTGCCTTTTGTACTGTCGTGCTGGCAGGTGGCAAAAAAACAAAGACAGAGGATTGTCACAGCGGATTCGAGAAAAAAATTGAGGAATCTGGAGAAACTTCCCTTAAAAATTACTGTAGCCATACACCAATTTTGCCCCAATATCCTTATTTTGACAAGTAAATCCCTACCCAGGATGCGGCGGGCGTAAGTTGCGAAGCAATGAGCGCTAGCGAACCCAGAGCAGCCTGCTGACCGAAAAACTGGTTCAAATAAATAAAGATGTCTGGAGAGATTCCGATAATAATCCTGGGGGATAGTTAAAAAAGGGGGATAACATGACAATTTCTATTGATGAAACAAAAATCGTTCAGAATGTAAAGAATTTTTCCATAATGCTGGTGATTGCAGCGGTCTTCACTTTTCTTTATTCTTCCAGCAAAATTTTTCATTTCAGTGAGACAAATCCTGTAATGTATGAGATTTGCTACAATCGTCTTTCAATACCTGGAAAAGGCTTTGCGACATCCATGAAAATGACTGGTCAGGTGCAGTCTAAGGTTTTGGGACCTCACCGTGGCCGTGGAAAGGGTGGCTCGAAGTTCTTTGATGAGGTTGAGAAAGTTCACGGAAGAAGCGGAAAATAAGAGAACTGAAATGAGGGGCCGTTTTGCTCCGTCTCCCAGCGGGCGTATGCACTTGGGAAACATTTATTCAGCCTTGCTCTCCTATCTTTCTGCTAAAAAAAATGGCGGTGAATGGATTCTCCGCATTGAAGACCTTGACCGCCAGCGATGTAAAAAAGAATATTCCGCGCAGCTGCTCGATGACTTGCTCTGGCTCGGCCTTAAATGGGACAATTTTTCCCCTGTGGAAGGCGGCCTTTCTGCTGAATTTTTCCAGTCTAATCGTGATTCTTTCTATATAAATGCATTTGATTCTCTTTGCCGGCAGGGTCTTGTCTACGACTGTTTTTGTAAGCGTGCAGATTTGCTTGCTTCTTCGGCTCCCCATGCAAGTGACGGACGGGCGGTTTATTCAGGGAAATGCCGCAATCTTTCCGAAAATGAAAAATCCATTCTATACAAAACGCGCTCTCCTGCAAAAAGACTGATTGTTGAGGACAGAACCGCCTCTTTCTCGGACGGACATTTTGGTTTACAGACTTGCAGCCTCGCTTCCGATTGCGGGGATTTCATCATCCGTCGTGCTGACGGGAATTTCTCGTATCAGCTTGCGGTGGTCGTCGATGATGCGCTCATGGGAGTCGATGAAGTCGTGCGCGGGCGTGATTTGATTTCCTCAACCTTCGAGCAGCTTTATCTTTACGAAAAACTCGATTTTGACCGCGCCCCAACTTTTTATCATCTTCCGCTTTTGGTGAGTTCTGACGGCCGTCGACTTTCAAAGCGCGACAAAGATTGTGACATGGGATTTTTGCGCGAGAATTATTCTCCAGAAGTTTTGATTGGGAAAATTCTTTTTTTGTGCGGGTGCATCGAAAAAGAAGAGAGCCCTTCGCTTTCCGAGTCGGTGAGCGCCTTCGACTGGCAGAAAGTGAAGAAAGAAGACATATCGATTGACTCCTCCTCAAAAATCAGTGGGTAAAATGCTGAGTATAATTTACTAACATTATTTTGCAATACTTACTAATTCTTTTGAAATCCACATTATGCAAATTTGAATGTTCTTGTATTTTTGTTTTAAATCCGCAAAATGAATAATTTTTTCATAGTGGCAGACTCTGTTTCTTAGTTCTCTAATGTCGTTCACATAAATCTGAATATTCTTGATATTTCTTTGGCTTTTAGGGCAATTCTTAAAAACATTTTTTACAAGTACGCTTTGGAATTTGCATTGTGTATATCGTTTTGAAAACAAAGTTGTCCAAAATCCTAGAGTAAGTTCAGAAATAATTCTGTCATGCGTTGCCTGTTTATTCTGTTTTGCAAGTCTGTTTTTTACCTCGTTGATTTTATGTAAACTATCTTTGTCCAATTGAATCGTATTTATCCAATCTCCCCCATTTACATAGGCAGTTAGGACCGAATCTATGGCATTTCGAAAAATGATTTCAAAATAATGCAACTGTGGATAGAATTTTTTACATAATTTGATATTCTTTTTGTAAATAGCAAACTGCTTTGTTACGCTGGCATTTGGATAATAAGAATCAAGTCGTATTTTTGAAATGTATTTCAGTAATTCTGATTGCTTCTTGAGATTCATTCTTGTAATATACACTTGATTTTTGAAATACTCCATAGTATATTAACACTGAGAGCCGCGGGATTCCTTCTCGCCTGTTTATCAGGTGGTTCATCGAAAGATGGCGTAGGGACCGCGGACTGTTTTTTTAAATCATTTCCATCCACTTCAAAAATCAGTGGGTAAAACTCACTTTCTTTCCTCTCCGCATACGAATTACAATGCTCCTTATAAAAAATAAGGAGTTTCTTATGAACAAATTTCTGAAATTATTTCTGGTGGCATATGTTCTGTGTGCAATCGGAATGCTGAGCGTAGCCCTTGTTGCGTGCAGTAACGGAGATGACAGTGGTTCACCAACCGGCAAACCGGGAAACAATGGTGGCAACGATAACGATAATGACGGTTCGAACTCTGCTTTGGCTGTTTTTACCTGCAATACTGGTTATGATAATCGAACATTGACCTTTTATAATGATTCTACTTTCAAAGCAATTGTAAGTGACAGTAATACACCTCATGCAGTCGGAACATATACACTTGATTTCGGCAACTGGGAAAACGGTACAATCTCAATGACTGCAACATCTGGTACAAAAGCAAGTACATTTACTGGTACTAGAACAATTTCTGAAAAGAAAATTATTTTCAGCAGCAAAACATATACCCTTACTGGTGGAACTCTCAAAACTTCGTCAGAGAACAACGAGTCTGGCACAAAACAAGATGACGAAAGCGGTGATTCTGGAAACGGTGGACCGGCAACAACCACAGGAGCCGCAACCTTTACATCAACTGAATTTTACGGCGGAACCATCAAGATTGAGTACAAAGCAGACGGTTCATATTTGATGACATGGTCTTATCAAGGGCTCTACACCACAAACAAAGGAAAAGGAACTTACACACTCACGGGTACCTTTGAGAACGGCACAATCCACCAGCATCAGACGCATTCGTCGGATACGCTTGGCACAGGCTGGAAAGATGAAATTGAAGATAATGACCTCGTGGTTACAAACGGATCGTTCACTGTTCAGCTGAAAGACGATGACGGTGTGGAAAATGTGACTTTCACAAAAGTTAATTCGTAAATCACACAAACTAACATTTACTTTCAACTAATTGGGTTTATCAGCCTTTAGGCTAAAGTCCGTCTGAGTAATCGGGCGGACTTTTTTTTACAATAGAACAATCAAAAATCCTGTGGTATAATGAAAATATGGAAGACAGATTTTTACCGATTGGCATTCAGGATTTTGCAAAACTTCGCAGTGAAAACTATGTTTATGTAGACAAGACTCAGTTTGTCTATCAGCTTACGAGGACAAGCACGCCTTATTTTTTGAGCCGCCCGCGTCGATTTGGCAAAAGTCTTCTTCTTTCAACTCTGGAATATTACTTTCTCGGTAAAAAGGAACTATTTAAGGGGCTCGCGATTGAATCTCTTGAAAAAGAATGGATTGAGTACCCTGTTTTAAAGATCAGTTTTGGGGCGGATACTTACGAAAACAGGGACAAACTGCTTTCCGTTCTTGATGATATGCTGGCACAACTTGAATCAAAATTCGAAATCGAAAAAACTTCAGAGTATCCTTCCATAAGATTAAAAACGCTGATTCGTTCTGGCACCGAAAAAACAGGAAAACAGGTCGTCATCTTAATCGATGAATACGACAAGCCGATTCTCGATGCTCTCTATACCGAATACGAAGAGCCGAATCGTCAGGAATTGCGAAGCTTTTACAGCCCGCTCAAAGATTGCGACCAGTACATCAAATTTATTTTCATCACGGGAATCACGAAAGTAAGTCATGTGAACATTTTCAGCGGATTGAATCAGTTGAACGACATCAGTTTGAACGCTGAATATTCTTCACTCTGTGGAATCTCAAAAGATGAACTCGAACAATATTTCTCGCCGGAAATTAAAGCTCTTGCAGAAAAACAGGAAATGACAGTCGCAGAGACAATGACAAAACTTGCTGAAATGTATGACGGTTATCATTTTACGCATGATGTTGAGGGTGTTTTCAATCCTTTCTGCCTTTTAAAATGCTTGAGCGAAAAAGATTTTGGTTCTTACTGGTTTGAAAGCGGCACGCCGTCTTTTCTTGTGAAAAGTCTTCAAAATCAGCCACTTGTACTTACGACGATAATAAACGGGCGAAAGGCAAAAGAGGACCAGTTCAAGAACTACGACCCGGACTCAAAAAACATGCTCCCTGTTGTCTATCAGAGCGGCTACCTCACCATCAAAGGATTTCAAAAAGAAAGACGTCTTTATACGCTTGATTTTCCGAACCGCGAGGTTGAGGAAGGTTTTTTTGATGTCCTGCTTAAAAATGACAGGCTGGCGAGTGGTCTCTGAATTGCAGTCCGTGGCTGGCAGAAGCGATGTCGTTGTTGCAACAAAAGACGGCATTTTTATCTTTGAGCTTAAGATGGACAAAGGCAGGGAATTTGAGGAAGTCGCTAATGAAGGCTTGAAGCAGATTGACGCAAACGGTTACGCCCAAAGGTTCGCCGTCGCTGGAAAGACTATGCACAAAGTTGCTCTTGTGTTCTCAAGCGAAGGCAAAGGTCTTTTGGGCTGGAAAGTAGCCTGAACACTTGTTTTACCGTGAAAAATATGTGATAATTATGTGTATTTCACATATAAGCGAGGTAATGCTATGGCAAACTTAACAATCACTTTAGACGATGCGGACAAAAAAGGCATTTCAGAATTCTGTGACTACATCGGAATGTCGGTTTCCGGACTTTACAATGTGTTCACAAAAACTGTTTTGCGGGAAGGCCGCATTCCTTTTGAAATCGGCATTGAAAAGCCTAACCGCAAGACAATCAAAGCAATGAAAGAAGGCGACAAACTGATAGAAAAATACAAAAAAGACCCAAAATCAGTAAAAACCTATACTGCTAGCGAAGCGATAAAGGAGATGCAGTCATGGTAGAAGAAAAGCGCGTTTATCAAGTTCAATGGACTAACCAATACAAAAAAGATGTAAAACTTGCCAAAAAACGTAATTACAAAATGGAAGAGCTATATTCTGTTGTAGAAAAACTCGCCAATGATGAAATTCTTGATGAACGCTACCACGATCACAATCTTGAAGGCAACTGGGAAGGACACCGTGAGCTGCATATCCGTCCGGACTGGCTTTTGATTTACCAGAAAAAAGACAACCTGCTCATTCTTGAACTTTCGCGGACAGGAACACATTCAGATTTGTTTGGAAAATAATTAATATCACACGGATTTCCCTCAACTCCCCAAAATTCAGTGGGTAAAACTCACTTTCTTTTCTTTCCGCATACGAATTACAATGCTCCTTAGTAAATACAAATTAAGGAGATTCTTATGAAAAAGATTTTCAAAACATTGGCTGTGCTTGCGGCGGTCGCGGCACTGGGATTTGGTTTTGTTTCTTGTGGAGACAGTGGCGATGACAACAACGGCTCTGGAAGCCCAAGTTCTGGCGGCGGAAACGGCGGTGCAAGCTCAAAATTTGTTCCAGAAACAAACATAAAAACTGCTTTTGCATGTCCATATTCTTATCAGACTTATAAGAGTGCTAGCGAGGCTATTGCAGCTGCTGAGAATGATGAAGACGTATTATTTTCTGAAGCACGAATTAATTTCTATGAAGATGGAACTTTTATCGTTTATGAATATCAGTGTTGGTATAAGAAAAGGAACGGCAAAGTCGAAAAAGATGAGGAGTCTATTAGTCCAAGCTGTAAAGGCTCTTATACACTGACAGGAGAATTCACAGAAGGAACATTGAATCTTGTTTGCTCATACAATTTTTACAAGAATCCTTATCACCCTGAGCCTGAGTATAGTAAATGGCTAAAAGATAGCTTAGCAGTAGAAAGAACTTGCGTTATTTCAGGAAGCAAATTTGAGTGTGGAAATTTAGTGTCTAACTACACAAATATATTCACAAAACAGTAATGTTTAAACTGTATTCACAGGCTGTCGTTCGGGCAGCCTGCACAATCATTCTATTATATGAGGTATTTTTATGCAGAAACAAATATTCGTCGTCCGAGGCGTTTCCAACAGCGGAAAGACCCATACTGTAAATTACATCGCAGACCAGATTGTTCTTTCATACATGAGAAAGCAGTTTTCTTCGGTTTATTATGCAAAACTCAAGATAACTATAGAAGTGCTTTGGGGTACGGTAAAATGCGGAGAACTGATGTGCGTTATCACCATAGAATTTAAGGGTGTCAAAATCACAATCGGAATCTGTACGGCGGGCGATTTTGCGGAGGAAACTGCAAAAAGAGTGGAGAATCTTGTTTCTTACGGATGCGACATCATAATCTGCGCGTGCAAGGGCGTTGAGGGAAAGCACGACAAGGTTTACAATGCGATTCTCGCCGTCGCCCAGGATTACGAGGCTGTTCCCCTGACGACAGACCACCTTAAAGAAGAGCCTGATTCAATTGTAAAAACAAAGGTCGCAGACCCGATTCTTGAACAAACCTACAAGGCAATCGACGCATTTTTAAAGTTGTAACATATCTTTCACGGTACTAAAAACAACTTTTATTAAAAAAGAGTACCCTTAAACGCCAAAATAATGATTTATATTTAACCTTATGTTATAATTCCTAAAAACAATACCATTTAGGAGAATTGCCATGCCAAGTATAAGCAAATTCTAAAGAAAATCGTAGAAGCATGGGCAACAATTCATAAGCAGGAACTTTTTGATTGCTGGGATTTGCTCTGTAAAGAAAACAGAGTCATAGAAATAGAACCATTACAGTAATAGAGGTCAATATGTTTAAGTGGATTGTAATTGATGTCGAACCTCGTACAGATTATACGCTTCTCATAACTTTTGCAAAAGGAAAAAAAAGAGTGTTTGATTGCAAGAAATTTTTATTTGACGAAGATTTTTTCGAAGAGATAAAAAATTTAGATTTTTTCATGAAAGCGAGAGCTGACCACCACACTGTAATGTGGAGTGAAAACCTTGATATTAGTCCTGAATACCTTTATAAAAACAGCATAAAGGAAAAAAAACATAGAAACCTCTTCTTATGAATAACGAAAAAGATAGATCGACACGAAGTTATTTTCCCCTCATCCTCTCCATCCTAATTTTCAGCATTCTCGATTTCTGTGCTACCACTTTCTTTCAGGATATCCTTCACACGCCGCTTTTTTTCGACACGATTTTCATGATTGCCTCTCTTTTTGCTTTCGGTCCTGTCTCTGCCCTTTTTGAATATGTCATTTTTATATCCCTTGTGTGCGTGAAACTAATTTTTCTTTATGGGAAAACTGACCATGTTTATCTTTACACGCTTTCAGCCCTCACCATCATTCTTGTGACTCATCTTTTTGTCAGGCGCAAGGAAAAGCTTCATCAGGGCGTGAACCTCACTTTCCTCTATATTCTGACCGCTTCCATTCTTGCGGGGCTTGCCTGTTCCGTGGTTTCGGGCTTCATCGGGTACTTTACTTACAACTTGAATCAAAAAGACTGGACCTTCGACCAGATTATCTATGCCTTCAACGGAGAACACTTTGACTTTCTTGCTTCTTCCATTCTGGGAAGAATTCCTGTAATCATTTTGGACAGAATCATCACAACTTTCGCGGGCTTCGGTGTGTACAAAATATATACTCGTATAATGTCGCACAGGCTTTCACGGAGGATGAATTAAATTCTCGAATAGGACTTTATGAAACGAATTACCCTTCCAGCCCTTGCAATAATTGCTTCTCTTCTCTTGTTTTCTTGCCACAGAAGCGAAACTGACTCTGAAACTTATTTTGCCGCTCAGCAGGAAACTGAGGCGGCCTCTCACAACGAACATAAATCTGCACCCTCAAAAGATGAAATAATCTCGGAACTTAAAAAGAAAAACCGTGAGCTTGAAGAGACTCACCAGCAATTTTTCACATATTTTCTTTGGCTTACCGCAACGATTCTTACAGGTTCTGTGATTCTTGTATTTTTGAATGCGCGTGAAAGCAAGCGAAAAGACAAAATCATCTACAGTTCCGAACAGTTTTTGCAGCATTCGATTCGGGTTCAGGAAGCCGAGCGCAAGAGAATCAGCCTTGAACTGCATGATTCTGTCGCGCAGAGCCTTCGCTATGTTTCCCTTCTGGCTGAAAATCTTTCTGACAGGGAAATTGCGGCAAAAATCATCACGACACAGAATGAGAACATCGAGAACATCAGAAAACTCTGCTACAACCTTACGCCGCCGGCCATCAACGGCAGCATAATGATTACTTCCTTGACGCTGCTTGGTCAGAAGATTTTTGACACCGAGGAAACTGGATTTAAATTCCGCGTTGTATGTGAGCCTTCCGTATCTTTTGAAAACTGGCCTGATGACAGGCTGATGAATCTTTACCGCATAGTCCAGGAAGCCTTGCAGAACATCCAGAAGCACGCAAAGGCTAGCGAGACGACGGTCTTTTTTAGAAAACAGGGCGAGGACGGGCTGAAAATCATAATCACAGACGACGGATGCGGCATGGACGAAGCTCTCGTTGCACAGATAAACGCGGGACTTTTTGAAAATCTTGATGACCTTCACTTCGGGCTCAGAAATATCCTTGGGAGGGTAAAATTTCTGGGCGGAAGGGTGACTTATTTTTCTGAGGAAGATTTCGGTACGCGCATTACCGTGGAGATTTAGAAATGAACAAGACTTTTTTCATAATCGACGATCATGACTTGCTTCGGCGCGGGACAATTTCTTATCTAGAAGCCAGCTCGGACTGGAAAAGTGCGGGCGATGCGAAGGATGGCGAAAAAGCCCTTAGTGAACTTAAAAACTTTGCAAAAGAAGACAATTTGCCCGCCATAATCATCTGTGACTTGAATTTCTACGGAAAGAATACCGGCAGCAATCTGATTGAAGAAATCCGCGCGCTTTATCCAAAGCAGAAAATCATCGCTTACTCGATGTTTTCGGGGCCTTTCCTTGTGCAAAACACGATTGACAGGGGAGCGAACGGCTACATCTCAAAGAATTCTGATTCAGAAGTGCTGCTTCTTGGAATGGAAAAAGTGCTTGAGGGAGAAACTTTCATTCAGGACGGAATCAGGCAGGAACTTGAAAGCTACAATTCAGTCCTTGATGCGCTGACCGTCCGCGAAAAGGAAGTGATTGACCTTCTTTTGAACAACCTTTCTAACAGTCAGATTGCCGAGCGGCTGAACATCAAGAAAAGGGCCGTCGAAAATTATATTTCAAGCATTTACGAGAAAACCGACATCAACGACAGGAAAACGCTGATTAAAAAGTTCGGCGAAGAAAGGTAAGCTTCCCTTATGTTCCGAAGCAGAGAATCCACTTTCCCGTGTGATTTGTCTTGCTGTCTCCTTCGTAGGTTGAAATATCCCATTTTTGCTCATAGTAGAGGCCTGCCCAGAGATGGGAATCCTTTTTTCTTGTCCGTTCGGAAGAAGGAAAGACTATTTCCGCTCCAATCCGCCAGATGTGGCTTTCCTGCCTGTTCTCATCACTTTCTACGGACAGGGATGAGAGATTTACATCTTTCAGGCTTCCTAAATCTACATAGACTCTGTTATAGTCATATTTTGTTCTCAAACGGAAATACTTGAAGACATCGACTGACAGGTCAAGTTTTATAAGTGGCGAACACCACTGGGAATTTTCTGAGGGTACAGAGCTTGAGAGTGACTCAACGCTTGTATTTGAGCCGGAATTTTCAATGGAGTGTATTGAAATGTAAGTGTCTGCGTAGGACACGATGCGGTTTATTGGCGAGAAGGTCACTTCAAAGTTAAAGCCGAATATAGTCAGGAAGGGAAATTTAATTGAGCCGATGGCCATGGGGCCGAACTGATGGTAATTTCCGTCCGCATCAATTCTTGTCATGATTTTTTTGCTGCTGTTCTCAAACCAGCCTGAGTAATCAGTTGTATACCAGTTGTAGAGATAAAAAGCCCCGATACCAAAATAAATGAAGGGTGAATAGGCATCATTTGAATCATCGCCGAAATAACGGAGAAAAGGATATAAATCAACTTCAATTTGTCTGGTCTGCGTAAAATTTGTCCAGTCATAATTCGTGTATTGGCTGCTGAAATCTTCCGTGGTGTATTGATTCGTCGTGTCCTGCGAAGTTTTTTCTGATTTATATTCAAGGTGAATCCTGCTGGCCCTCCGCTGATTCCAGTCATACTGCAAAATGGCAAAAACGGCGCTTCCGTGCTCGCCTGGTTCTGCTCCGAAATCCAGCGTAAGCGGCAGTTTATCCATGATGAAGTCGGCCACAAGCTGGGAGCCTGAGATTTTCTGTTTTTCGTTCACCTCATCGCTTTTTTCGATGAAGTCATTGTAAAGTTCTTTTATTTTTCCGCCTTTTTTTGACGCCTGCCCGGATTTGCCTTCTGATTCGGAAGCTTTCTGCTTTTCCTCTTCGGCCCTTTGTCGGTCGATTTCCTTGAATTCTTCGATTTGGATGTCAGGATCCGGGATGTAATCCTGGGCGATAGCTGACAGAGGAATAAAGGAGAAGATTGATAGAATCAGGAAAAGGCGTTTTGCTTTCATGCAGGAGTAGTCTATCACTTTTTTTTCTTCTTGAATATATATGCAGATTGTCATATAATTATTGCATATTTATGTAAAAATTCTGCATAAAAATACATTTTTGGAGTGGCTTATGCAATTTTCTTTTATTGACGGCGGCGTAACTGCAGCCCAGGGATTCACTGCTAACGGCGTTTTGAACAAAATCAAGGCGAGCCGAAAAACAAACGACACGGCTCTTATTTTCAGCGAAAAGGTCTGCAATGCGGCGGGAGTCTTCACTCAGAACCGCGTAAAGGCTGAGTGCGTTAAGCTTACCCGCGACCACATCGCCAACGGAAAGGCTCAGGCCGTCATCGCAAACTCAGGAAATGCAAATGCCTGCACCGGAAAGGAAGGCTACGACAATGCCAACAAAGAGGCGGTGGCTGTGGCCGCAAAAATGAACATCAATTCTGACGATGTTCTGGTTCTCTCAACAGGCGTAATCGGCCAGCAGCTTCCGGTCGAGAAGATTTTGACCGGCCTCGACAAGCTCGCTGACGGTCTTTCAAAGGAAGGCCACAAGGAAGCCCGCATCGCAATTATGACCACGGACACCCACTACAAGGAAGTTGCCCTTGAGACAGTAATCGGCGGAAAAACCGTCCGCATGGGAACTATGGCCAAGGGAAGCGGCATGATTCACATTAATTTGGGAACTATGCTTGGCTTCATCACCACAGACTGCGCAATTTCAAGCCAGATGCTGGAAAAGGCCCTCAGAATCTCGGCAGCAGGAACTTACAACTGCGTTTCAATCGACGGCGACACTTCAACGAACGATTCTCTTATTATTCTTGCAAACGGCATGGCCGGAAACGCCGAAATCACAAGCGAAGGCCCTGACTTTGACGCTTTCGTCGAGGCTTTGAATGCCCTCAACACCCAGATGGCAAAGAAAATCGCCGCTGACGGAGAGGGAGCTACCCGCCTTGTCACTTGTAATGTCGTCGGAGCTGACACTGTAGAAAATGCGAGGGGCCTGGCAAAGGCCGTTATCTGCTCGAACCTCGTTAAAGCCGCTTTCTTCGGAGCGGATGCAAACTGGGGTCGAATCCTTGACGCAATGGGCTACTCAGGCTTCTTCTTCACTCCGGAAAAAACTTCGGTTTCATTCCTGAGCCGTGAGGGAGCAAAAAGATACTTCGAGGACGGAAATGTAAACGGCGGAAAAGAAAACTCAATCAAGGTTTTTGACCACGGAGTTCCCCTCAATTTTGATGAAGACTTGGCAAAGAAAATCCTCACTGAAGAGGCCGTTGACATTCTCGTGGAGCTTGAGGACGGAAGTGCCAAAGGAACAGCCTGGGGCTGCGACCTCACCTACGATTACGTAAAAATCAACGGAGACTATAGGACTTAAAAAATAAACCACAGATTACACAGATTAAACGGATTAAATTTTTTGTTACAAGAAAATTCTTCGTATTATTATGAACGATTTTCAATTAAGAAATATATAATCTGTGACATCTGAGTAATCTGTGGTTAAATTCTTGGAGAAAATTATGTCAGAGAATACTGAAAACGAAATCAGAGAAAAAATTGATCCCCGCCTGGATAATGAGCACTGGTCTAATGTTCTGGTTCAGGCCCTGCCTTATTTCCGCCACTGGGTCGGGAAAACTGTCGTCGTAAAATACGGCGGAAACGCCATGCTCAACGAGGAACTTAAGGCGGCCGTAATGAAAGACATCGTTCTTTTGAATACTGTGGGAATCAAGGTCGTTCTGGTTCACGGCGGCGGCCCTGAAATCAATCACATGCTGGAGCGGGTCGGAAAGGAATCGAAATTCATCAATGGGCTTCGCTATACTGACGGCGAGACCATGGAAATCGTTCAGATGGTCTTGACCGGAAAACTCAACAAGGATATCGTCGGCATTCTTTTGCAGGAAGGCGGCAAGGCTGTAGGTCTTTCCGGTGTTGACTCAGGACTTCTCCGCGCAAAAAAAATCGACAAGGACGGAACAGATTTGGGCTTTGTAGGCGAGGTTACGGAAGTTCACCCTGAAATCATTCAGTCACTTTTGGATAAGGGCTTCATTCCTGTTGTCTCGACCGTGGCTCTGGGTGAGCAGGGGGACATGGCCCGCTACAACATCAACGCTGACACTGCGGCCGCAAAAATCGCCGTAGCCCTCAAGGCCGAAAAATTCGTCCAGCTCACCAATGTTCCGGGCGTTCTGCGTGATGTGAACGACCCGAAATCTTTGATTCAGCGCATTCACATCGAAGATGTTCAAAAATATTTTGATGACGGAACAATTGCAGGCGGCATGATTCCAAAAATCGAGTGCTGCATGATGGCTCGTAAGGGCGGGGTTCCCCGCACCCACATCATCGACGGCCGTGTACCACACTCACTTTTGATTGAGATGTTCAGCGACCGTGGAATTGGAACGATGATTTATTAGGCAAATGATTAGAATTACCTTTGGAAGATAAGGGGATTGAAAGGGGAAAAGAAACCTTTATGTGAAAGGTGTCGTTCCCCCTTTTTTTATTTATACATATTTGTAGAAAGATACTTGAATGCGTTGTCGGCGAGAATCACGATGATGTTCTTTCCTTTTGCTTCCGGACGGCGTGCAATCTGTGTTGCCGTCCACAATGCAGCACCTGCTGACTGTCCCACGAAGAATCCCTCATTTTTGACCAGTTTTCGG
>CAMOEE010000032.1 GCA_946611835.1 uncultured Treponema sp.
AAGAAAAGGGAAAGCGAAAAACTGAAAACTTAAAGTGGAAAGTGGAAAATGGAAAACGGAAAGATAGAAACTGAAAGTGGAAAACGGAAAACGGAAAGTGGAAAAACTGAAATTGAAATTGTCATTTTGCCTAACCCGAATCAAATGATTTTGCTCAGGAAGATGCAGAAAGAAATTCGGGGAATTCCTGTTTTGCCGGTTTGCTTACGGTGTGAGGCACTAACGAGTCTTTCTGATAAAATTTCGAAAGCTGAACCAAAATCAATTTTTGAAGAAGATGGGAAAATCATTCTCAGAGTTGAAATGGAAATCAACGAGAAGGTTTCGGAAGGACGGATTTTGCTTTCTGAAAACACTTTTGGGACGGTTGGCTCAAGGGAAACGCTCGATTTATCAGAATTCCCGCTTAAAAAACTCAGTCCGTTCAGGATAGTCAAAATTGAAACCGAAAAACTTTCAAATGGAACTAAATGGAAAATTCTTGAAGAAAAATGGTGTAAGATAAAATGAACTGGGGATTTTAAGGGGCTTGCCCCTTAGGTGATGGGGGTGTGTGAGCAACGAAGTGCGAACCAGGGGGAAGGCTTTCCCCCTCACAATTAAGCATTAAGCATTATGAATTATGCATTACTTACATTATCTGAATGACTTCGGGATGTGAAAAATGAATGTCCGTACGGCTGATTAAAATTACAATAAGGCTTGCCAGGGTAAAGAAAAGTCCTACAAGGCATGCCTGACTTGACGGAGTAAGCTCAAAACCAAAACGGCCAGCGAAAAATGGAGTAAGGAAAAAACCTGCCACAGAACTTGCAATCGGGAACAAAAGCGAAAGAAGACCAAGAATTCCTTTCAGCGTGCGGGAAAAACCAATCCGGATGATGCTGTTTTCTTCCAGGGGCAGATTTTTTTTGTTGAGCACATGGAAGCTGATTCCCTGCTTGGCACAGTCAATTGAGTTACAGGTGACACAGGCATCAGAAATCAGGGAGACGACCTCAATTTTTTGCCCGTCGATTGACTTAACTATGGCAAAATCACGCATTAGAGCTTTCTCCCTCAAAATCGTTTTCGCCCAGCTGGATGTTTTTCATCTGCTCAACGCACATCTGGTATCCGGCCTTGTTGCCCAGCTCATCGTAAGTGTCACGAAGATTAAAAAGGGCATCGTAATAGTAAGAATTAATCGTGACAGCGTTCTCAAAAGCCTCGCATGCCATGGGAAAATCATTCTGGTTGAAATAAATCACGCCGATTGTGTTCCACAGGTGGGCATTCTGGCTGTTTTTGGCAAGTCCTTCAAGACAATAGGACAAGGCCTCCTCGCTGCAGCCCATGTTAAAGCAGACAAGAGCCAGGGTTTCTATAACCTCATCGTCATCATCCTCGATTTCATGGGCTTTTAAGAGGGCTGACCTGGCCTCCGAAAGCTGCCCCGCATCACGGTAAGTGATTCCCAGATTATACCAGAGAAGATGATTGTATTTTTCGATTGAAATCGCCCTTTTGAGACAGGCAATAGCCTCAAAATACTGACCGTGCTCGGCAAACTCAATCGCCTGAGTGTTCAATGTAGCCACATTCTCTACCATACGAACGCCCCCGGATTACGCTTTTTTCTGAAGCGCATCAAAAAGCTCCAGGATAAGTAGAGACGGCTGAGGATCTGAATCTAACGGCCCTGTGCTTTCAAAAAGATTTGCCAGTGCACTTGAATTCTCCGAGATGATTTTTTTGCCCTTTTCTTTAGCCTCGTCCACAGCACCACTATTGATAAGAATTGAAATTGCCTCTTCAACGGCGGGTGAATCAATTCCTTCTGCCCGGGCTTTTTCAAAAAGTGAAGCAAGTTTTTCTTTATCGGAAGGATTTTTTTGAAGATGGAGAAGAACCGGAAGGCTTTTTTTGCCCTCGACGATGTCGTCGCCACGCTTTTTCCCAGGGTTTCCTGTCGTAAGGTTGATTACATCGTCGATAATCTGGAAGCCCCTTCCTATGTCCTGCGCAAGGAAGCCTGCCTTCTCGACAATTTCTGCTTCTGCTCCACCGGCAAGGATTCCAAGCTTGACTGCGAGGCGTGCAAGGGTGCCGGTCTTATTGCGAACCATCGCCGTGTACTCCTCGATTGATGGAATCATTTCTGGATTCCTGTGCCAGAGAATATCCATGGCCTGACCGAGATGAAGCCGGCGAAGTTCCGTGAGATAAAGCTCATACAAGGCCTTTTTCTCAGAATCAGTGGCATTTAGAGATGAAATGCATGATGCGGCCTCGAAGTAGAGCCAGGATGCAGCATTAAGAGCGACATCAAGACCATAAGTGATGTGGGCGCAGGGCTTTCCGCGACGGGTGTCAGCCGCATCCTCAATGTCATCATGGATAAGGCTTGCCGTATGACAAAACTCGACCAGAGGAGTGAGCGAATATGCTTTTTCGATTGCCTGAGCGGCCTGCTCTCCAGAAAGTTTTTTTGATCTTGCGGAAAGCTCAGCTGTCAAAACAAGAAGAAGGGGACGCCAGCGTTTGCCACCAAGGCTGACGAGATTCCTGCATGGATTAATAAGCATTGAAAGATGCGTGTCACAGACACAAGAATCTATGTTCCCGAATGAAAGCGCCCGCCAGTCAGGCTGTGACTGAAAAGGCAGGTATTTATTTAAAACGCCCTCAATTTTTTGAAGGCGAATGGAAAATTCATTATTCATACTATAATAATATAATGTAAAACTGAGTATAAATCAATTTTATAAGGCCACTGTTCTTCTTCGCCTGTAAATCTGCAGGGCAAGAAGCGCAAGAAGGAAAACCACGCCGAAAATATCAGTTGCGGGCCGCGGGTCAATACAGCACAAACCGGCAGCGACGAAACAAAGCCTCTCTACGGCAGAGAATGCTTTTTTGACTTTTGCGGAGACTGCAAGTGTGTTCAAGAAGCCTGTACGAGCAAAAGCATAACCCTCAAGGCCTACAGAAATCGCAAACATTCCGATAATTGCGGTGAGAGTGATTCCAATAATTGAAAGGGCGTTGGCACCAATCATCAGCATGGCAGGATTGTAGATGAACATGTAAGGAACGATGAAAGCACCTATTGCAAGTTTTGTGGCATTGACGGCCGTTTTCATAGGTTTTGCCTTTGCGATTGCCGCCCCGGCTATTGCGGCCAGAGCTACAGGAGGCGTGACATCAGCGATGATACCGAAATAGAAAGCGAACATGTGTGCCGGCAAAAGCTGTTCAGGTGTCGGAGTGCCGTTACCGTAAACACAATGAACGATTGCCGTAGCTGTAATCGTTGAAGTAATAAGATAATTTGCGGTTGTCGGGGCACCCATTCCCAAAATAATAGAAGAAATCATAGTAAGAAGGAGGGTCACAAAAAGCTGACCGTGAGCAAGGGCAACAAGACCCGCTCCGAGCTTGAGGCCGAGGCCTGTAAGGGTTACGACACCAATGATGATTCCAGCCATTCCACATGCAATCGCAACGCTGATTACGCCACGAGCGGCAGCACAAAGAACTTGTATCAAATCATCAAGGCTAAAGCGGGGTTTCTTTCCGAAAGCGACATCAGCCGAAGAAACGACGACGGAAATCAAAATAATGGAAAGAATTCCCATGAGAGCAGAATAAGTGGCCGTTTTTCCTACGCAAAGGAAGAAAATTATAACCGCAAGAGGGATAATCATATAACCCCGGGACAAGAAAAGGGGTAGAAATCTAGGGATCTCGTCTTTTGGCAGGCCTTTAAGGCCGAGTTTATGAGCCTCAAGGTGAACAGTTATGAAGATTCCCGCAAAATAAAGAAGGGCCGGAATGATTGCGGCCTTTACGACCGTGATATAGGGAAGACCGACGCTCTCAGCCATAAGGAAGGCCGCCGCCCCCATAATCGGAGGCATAAGCTGACCGCCTGTAGAAGCCGAAGCCTCGACAGCGCCTGCAAATTCACCACGGTAACCGAGTTTTTTCATCATCGGAATTGTGAAAGAGCCTGAACCGACAGTGTTTGAGACGGAACTTCCAGAGACAGTACCAAGCAATGCAGAAGAAAGAACCGCAACCTTAGCAGGACCCCCGCTCGCCCCGCCGGCAATCGAATTACAGATATCAATGAAGAACTGGCCGATTCCTGTTTTTTCGAGACAGGCACCAAAAAGAATAAAAAGGAAGATGAAGGTTGAACAGGCACCGATCGGAGTACCCATGATTCCCTCAGTGGTGTAGTACAAATGGCTTACGACTCGTGTAAGCTTGTATCCCCGGTGATTAAGGAAGCCGGGCAGATATTTTCCGATAAAGGCATAAAGTATGAAGGAACCGGCGATAATCATGATAGGAAGACCTACAATTCGGCGGCAGCTCTCGAACAAAATTATGATTCCCAAAATACCGACCGCAATGTCGAGGGGAGTATAAGCACCAGCACGGCGGACAATTTCCTCAAAATTGGAAATATAATAGCACCAGCAGCCAGAGCCGATAAAGGCAAGCACGACATCATACAAGGGAAGGGTATTCTTCGGCATTGACTTTGAGGCCGGAAAAAGAAGGAAGGCAAGGAACTGAACAAAAGCAAGATGACTTGCACGAACGAGCTGAGCCGGGATTCTTCCGCTCAGAGTGGCATAAAGCTGAAAAATACAGAAAGCAATCGAGACAAGAACCGTGATGTACTGCCGCCAGCATTTGTGCTCCCGGTAAGCCTGCTCCCTGTCCAATTCTTTCATGAGATTCTTCATCTCATCTTCGTTTGTAGTCGGAAGAAGCTTTTCCACTAACGGACTTTCTTTTGTATTCTCGATCTCGTCGCTCATAATTTCCTCGTTATTAAATATTTTAAAATTGACACCCGCTTTACCTCAAAAACAAGGCTGGTCTGCGGTTTGAAAAAGTTTTTCAGAAAGTATTCATTTTTTTCGCTGAAATTCATTCCTTCCATGGCCTCTTTGCCAACAGATATGGAATGCTCGGCAATCACTCCGACAGCCATGACCATGTTCGGAAGGACTCTGTGAAGATTGCTGATTACATAACCTTTTTCGGTTTTATGGAATTCTGCACCAGCAGTCTCATAAGGCTCAGGGATTCCCGCCCCGTAAGAAACGAATTCGGTCATAAAAAGCTCAAGCTCCCCATCATCCTTTGGAAGATAAAAATCATGAACACGGCCTTTATTGACGGAATGTGTATAACTGATTACAAAGCCAGACCTGGCTCCTTCGCGCGAATAAATTCTTTCTGAAAGATTCTTTCGATTTGAAATTGACAGCGTTCGCACCAGCGGCAAATTAAGCAGCAGAAGGGCGAACACTGCCAGAAAAAGATATTTTTTCATTAAGAAGGTTTAGTTAAGAGCGCCAACTTCCTTGAAATATCTCATTGCGCCCGGATGGAAAGGAACCGAAATACCTGTAACGGCAGACTTTACGGTGACTTCCTTACCTTTTGCATGTGCGGCACCGAGTTCCTCAAGATTATCGAAGAGAGCCTTTGTCATCTGGTAGACAGTCTCCTCGTCGAGACTTTCGCTTACTGCGAGAGTAGCCTTGATTGCGAGGGCCTCTGTATCGACATCTGTGCCCTTGTATGTTCCGGCAGGGATAGTCGTTTTTGTGTAGAATGAGTATTTTTTGCAGATTGAATCAGCCTCAGCTCCGTCAACAGGAATGAGAATGAGACCAGCTGTGAAAGCAAGTTCCTGCAAGGCGGCGTTAGGAACACCAGCAGTTACAAAACAAGCATCAAGAGTGCCGTTCTGCAAGCCCTCAGCAGACTCTTTGAATGAAAGGTTGTTCTTTTTGATATCGTCGAATGTGATTCCGTAGCCTTCGAGAATTTGTTTTGCGTTGAACTCTACGCCAGAACCTGCGTCACCGACAGAAACCCGTTTTCCGACCAGATCAGCGATTGATTTGATGCCGCTTGTTTTTGATGCCGCAATCTGAACGACCTCAGGATACAAGGTGCCGATTGATGCAAGGTTAGGGAGTTTCTGACCTGCGAACATATCAGAGCCACGGTAAGCGTAGTCCATAACATCGTTCTGAACGGTAGCGAATTCTGCGTCTCCCCTTGAAATAAGGCGTAAGTTCTCTGCAGAAGCGCCCGTTGCCTGAGCAGTGACATTCATGTTTGCGATTTTTGTGTTCCAGATGTTTGCGATAGCACCACCGAACGGATAATAAGTTCCAGAAGTACCACCTGTAGCAAGGATGTAATTTTTTTTGTCATTACAGCCTGTAAATGCAAGCAAAGCTCCCAAAACAGAAGCGACAACAGCGATTTTTTTCATTTTTTTCTCCTGAAATTAAGATGTTATATTCTACTATAAAATAAGTGTTGTTTCAACGCTTTCAAAGTGATACACTACATCATTATGAAAACAGAACTAATCAAAGACATTCTTACTTCTAAACCAGACGGCAGAATCGTTACTGTCTGCGGATGGGTCCGCACAATGCGCGACTCCAAGAACCTGGTCTTCATTCAGGTGAACGACGGAAGCTGTTTCGCAAACATTCAGCTCACTTTTGACCGCTCAAATCCTTCTAATCCAAATAACGCATCTTCAATCGAAAACGCTCTCTCAAATATCTCAACGGGTGCTTCTCTCCGTGCCACAGGCAAACTCATCGAGTCACCGGCCTCAGGACAGGCAGTCGAGGTCAATCTGGAGACCCTTGAAGTCCTTGGAAAGTGTCCTTCTGACTACCCTATTCAGAAAAAAGCTGCGACAATGGAATTCCTGCGGGAAAACGCACACCTTCGCGGCCGCACAAACACTTTCGGAGCAGTTTTCCGAATGCGAAGCCAGATGGCCTATGCCGTCCACACCTTCTTCCAGGAGAGGGGCTTCTTCTATATTAACACCCCGGAAATCACCGGAAGCGACTGTGAGGGTGCCGGCGAGATGTTCCAGGTAACCACGCTGAGCCTCGAAAAGCTCGCCGAGACGGCCATCGAAAAGGGTGCGGCCGGTATGAAAAAGGAAGATGCCGCAAAACTCGTAAACTACAGCAAGGACTTCTTCGGAAAACCGGTCTCACTCACAGTCTCTGGCCAGCTTGAGGCTGAGACTCTGGCCACTTCTTTGGGCCGGGTCTACACTTTCGGACCGACCTTCCGTGCAGAAAACTCAAACACAACCCGCCACCTGGCAGAGTTCTGGATGTGCGAGCCTGAGATGGCCTTCTTCGACCTCAACGACGACATGGACATCCAGGAAGAGTTCATCAAATATCTCCTCAACTGGGCACTCACAAAATGCAGCGAGGACATGGAATTCTTCAACAAGCGGATCCAGCCTGGCGTAATCGACACCCTCAAACATGTCGTTGAGACACCTTTCAAGCGCGTAAGCTACACAGAGGCCGTCGCCGAGCTTGAAAAACACGCCGACGAATTTGAGTTCAAGCCATATTGGGGCTGCGATTTGGCAACAGAACACGAGCGATACTTAACCGAGAAAATCTACAAGTGCCCTGTCATGGTCTACAACTATCCAAAAGAAATCAAAGCCTTCTACATGAAGCTCAACGACGACGGAAAGACCGTAAAGGCAGTCGATGTTTTGGTTCCAGGCCTGGGCGAAATCATCGGTGGCTCAGAGCGTGAAGAAAGCTACGACAAGCTTCTTGCACGAATCAACGAGCTTGGATTAAAACCGGAAGATTACTCATGGTATCTCGACCTCCGAAAGTTCGGCACCGTTCCACACTCGGGATTCGGTCTGGGCTTCGAGCGACTTCTTTTGTATGTAACAGGTATGCAGAACATCCGTGATGTAATCCCATACCCACGGGCACCAAAACTCGCGGACTTCTAAAGTATTAGACGCAGATTAACGCAGATAGACGCAGATAGAGTTTTTAAAAACGGAATTTTTTCGTAATAAAACGAAAGATTTTCGTATGCCAATTTTTTATCTGTGTTCATCTGCGTCCATCCGCGTCAATTTTTTTACACGAATGAAAAACAAAAAGCCCAGAAAATTGACATTCGTCACTTTCTCTCAGAGTATTTTCCTGACTACGAAATACTTTTTGCAGAACAGGCTTCTGTCTTTTGCGGGTTCTTGTGCTTTTAGCTTTCTTTTTTCAATAATCCCGCTTTTTATGATGGTCGTCATGGTTCTTGTCCGTTTTCTCCATGCCTCTCCAAAGACCATCTCTGCCATAGTCTCGGCCATGCCGGAACTGGAGCGCTATTTCAATTCAGACTCCGTGATTCAGTCCCTTCAGTCAATAAAGACAGTCAGCAGCTTCGAGATAGTCGCTGTCATATTCATCCTCTGGATGGCAAGGCGTTTTTTTGCCTCGATTTTTGACTCAATGCAGAATATTTTCCATGCTCAGGTAAACAGAAAAGCTTTATTCAACCAGATTCTTACTTTTGTCACCGAGCTTGTGATTGTTCTTGTCGCTTCGGCAATTGTTTTTGCCTATATTTCACTACAGACCATAGCATCAATGAACTTCTTCAAGCAGTTTCCCCAGCTTTCCTTCATTTACGAAGGAGTTCTTGCCGGCGAACTGATTAAGATTCTGCCCAACATATTGATTTTCGTCGCGACCATAGTGCTTTACAGGTTTTCTTCCGCCACAAAGCCCTCTTTCTGGCTCTGCATGATGAACAGTATCCTTTGCACAGTCTCATTCTGGGCTTTCCGCCTCATAATACATTTTTTCCTTAATGTCAGCCGCTACAATCTTGTCTACGGCGTTCTAGGTCATGTAATCATCCTTTTCATGGATATTTTCTTTTTCTTTGTTTTATTTCTTGTCTTTGCCCAATTCCTCTATGTGGTTCAGTTTTTCGACGAGCTTCTTCTGGGCGAACTTTACCTTCTTCCGAAAATCGAGCAGGGCGGGCTTGGGGCAAGTTTCAAAAGGGCATTTTTTATCCGTCCGGATTTTCTTATTGCGAAAAACAGTTCGAATGTATTCGCTTACAAACCGGGCGAAAGCATTTTCAAAAGCGGCGATGACGATTCTTCGGCATATTACATCATCAAAGGCAGCGTAAAATTCATAGATCCGCTTGAGCAGGAAGAGAAGCCTCATCTCGCTCACAGGGGAGAATTTTTCGGCGAAACTTCGTGCATACTTGAGAAAAAGCGAAGGACTACTGCCGTGGCACTGGTCTCAACAAGAATAATAAAAATCGAAAGTGAGAGCTTCCGCTTTCTCGTTCACCAGAACCCGGAGGCCGCAAAGAAACTTCTGAAACAGATAAGTCCTTTCTTTTAATAAGACTTTTCGTTATAATACAACAAAATTTTCTTGGAGAAATTATGAATCGTTCTAAAATCCTTGTTCTTGACTTTGGCAGCCAGTATGCACATTTGATTGCTAAGCGTTTCCGTGCTTTAGGCTATTACTCAGAGATTGCCCTTCCTTCCGCTGATTTAAGCGTTTTCGAAGGTGCAAAGGGCGTTGTTTTTTCGGGCGGCCCTTCTTCTGTCTACGAAAAAGATGTTCCTGAGTTCAATTCAAAGATTCTTGATCTGGATTTGCCGATTCTTGGACTCTGCTACGGACATCAGCTCATGGCCTACTCATACGGCGGAAAGGTCGGAAAGGCTGAGGTTGGCGAATTTGGTTTTGCAGAGCTTGAGCTGAACGATTTCGGAAAAGCTTCTCCCCTTTTTAAAGGTGTTAGTCCTAAAACACAGGTTTGGATGAGCCATCAGGACGGAGTTCTCTCTTTGGGCGAGGGCTTTGAGGTCATCGGAAGCACAAAAGACTGTCCTTTCGCAGCCCTTCAGAACCTCTCAAAAAAACGATTCAGCCTTCAGTGCCACTGTGAAGTAAAGGATACCCCGGAGGGCAATAAGATTTTCAAGAATTTCGCTGACATCTGCGGCATGGAAGTCAACTGGGACGAGGACACTGTCTTGAATCACATCCTCGAATCAATCAAAAAAGACTCAAAAGACAAAAATGTTCTTCTCTTCCTCTCAGGCGGAGTCGATTCAACAGTAGCATTCGCCCTTCTCAACAAGGCCCTCGGTCAGGAGCGTGTCCTTGGTCTCCATATCGACAACGGCTTCATGCGAAAGAACGAATCAAAGAATGTTGCCGACGCTTACCACAAATTCGGATTCAACAATTTCATCGTTGAGGATGCAAGCGAAAGCTTCCTTAACGCAATCAAAGGACTCACCGACCCGCAGAAGAAACGAATGGCTGTCGGCGAAAACTTCATCACAGTGCGTGACAGTGTCGTTGCGGCACAAAAACTCAACGAAGACGACTGGATGCTGGCTCAGGGAACTCTTTACCCGGACATCATTGAGTCGGGCGGAACAAAAAACAGCCACACAATCAAGACCCACCACAACCGTGTCGACGGAATTCAAAAGCTCATAGCAAAGGGTCTCATAATCGAGCCTCTCAAAGACTTGTACAAGGATGAGGTTCGTGCAATCGGCAAAAAACTGGGTCTCGATGACCAGCTTGTAATGAGACATCCATTCCCGGGCCCCGGCCTTTCAATCAATGTTCTCTGCTCGGACGGAAATTTCTCAGAAAAGGACAGCGAAGAGCTAAAAAAAGCTAAGGAAGAACTTGATAAAGTCACGATCGACCAGTTCTGCGCTGACTGCACAGCCTCTATGAGCCGCTCAGTTCTCCCGGTACGCTCAGTCGGCGTTCAGGGCGACTTCCGCACATACCGTTTCCCGGCCTGTCTCACTTTCAAAAGCGAGGGCGATGGCTTCTATCACATTCCGAAAGTAAGAGAAAAGGTCGAGGGGGCTTCTTCCGCAATCACAAACGGGGCAAGCTACCTTAACCGCACCGTAATCAAATTGTATCAGAAGCCGAATCTCAAAGACGAGGACTTGAAGCTGCAGGAAGGCTACTGCGACCGCCGCAGGCTCGACCAGCTTCGGGAAGTCGATAACATCGTTCTCACAGAGCTCCACAAGCACAATCTTTACAACACGATTTTCCAGCATCTCACGATTGATTTGCCTTATGCCTCAACAAGAGAAAATGCAAGTTTCGTCCTGCGCCCTGTCTGCTCGGAAGATGTAATGACAGCCCGCTTCGCATGGTTCTCAATGGACATTTTCAAGGAAATCGTACATAAAATCGCAGAGCTTCCTTTCGTTGATGCGCTCTACTTCGATGCCACCAACAAGCCGCCGGCAACATTCGGCTGGGAGTAATTCGAAGGAGAATTTTGTTTACCCCGCATCCGTGCGGGACATTTCAATATTGCACAGGAGTTTTTATGGCAGAGGGTGACAAATCAGTTTTTGGGCGAAAAGTTTTTTTCATCATGCCTGAAATTTCATTAGAGTCTCAGTTACTGGATCGTCTCCGCCTTATGGAATACGAGGTCTATGTAATCGACGATTACCACAAGGCAAAACCTATCCTTCGTAAAAACCCTGATTCAATCTGTTATGTCTGCATAAATGACAAGCTCACACTTCAGGGCTGGCACAAATTCATGAAGTCTTTTGAGGACGAAAGCGTTTTCTCCCCCCTCGACATGGGCATAATTTCCCCCCACATCTCCGAAGATAAAAGGGAAAGCTTTCTCAGCGAGCTTCAGTATGACGCCGGATTCATCTTTCAGAATCAGATTGGCGATAACTTGCTGCACGAAGTCATCAGGAACCTTGACAGGCTTGCGGCAAAGGGCATACGAAAATATGTCCGGGCAAACTGTCTTTCTGAGCCACAGGCCGACCTTCTCTGGATAAAAGACAACAGGATGTTCAAGCTCAAGATAATCGACATCAGCTCGGTCGGAATTGCGGCAAAGCTCTCGAACAGTCAGGCAAATTCCGTATACATCAACCAGATTGTCGAGGCTTGTACGCTAAACATCCGCACGGATCAGATTCTTGTGGATATAAAAATCACCGCAATCAAAACAGCAGGAGACTTTCTTCTTGTCGTAATAATGTTCAATTCAACGACACCGGCAGATTCCATAAACAAAATCCGCCGTTACATTGCGGCAAACCTGCAGGAATCGATCGACTCCTCAATCAAACCCGCAGACTATGACAAAAGCGACTACGACGAGCTGTAAGAAAAACTAAAAGTCGTATTCCTTTAAGTTCTTTTCGCTGTCAACCACAATCCAGCAGGCCGCATTTTCTGTCGCAAGGGGCTCAAAATACTTTTTGTAAGCGGCAACAACCTGCTGAGCATCAACCATACGGATTTTCTCGGCACGATGCATGTATGCGCTTTCCGAGCCGAAATACTCCATGCTTGAAACGACATTTGCGGCCAGGCCCGATGCAGTCTGGGATGCGTTGAAAATCATTGAGATATATTTATTCTTGTACTGGTCAAGTTTCTTTTCGACAAGGGAAGCATCAAAAGATGAGATTGCCCCGCAAATCAGGCTTTTGAGCTGATTTTTTGCGCTCGCACGGTAAACGGAGATAACGCCTGCCATTTCTTTTCCGCCGATAACTCCAGTATTGATTGAATATACGGCCCCGGCCTGCTCCCGAACCTGAGAGAAAAACAAATCATCAATGTACATTGAAGCAATCGCAAATGGAATGTAGTCATCTGAATCTTTTGAAGGGCACTCAAAAATTCCGGCGATGTAACCCGTATCCCCTGCCTGCTCATTCGCAACCTTGACAGTCTCCTGCCCCACCGAGATTTTCGGAATTTTAGGCAGGGAGAAGGCTTTTCTCGATATGCCACCGAAACGGCTCTCAAGTTCTCCTGTGAAATCATCAATCAGGCTGTTGCTGAAATTACCGACGACGACAATTTTGATTCTGAGCGCATTCATAAGGCTCTGATGGAGTCCACGGACAAGGTTCATGTTGATGTTCTTGTAAGAATCTTCCGTGATACTGGCCGTCGTTGCATAAGGATGGTCTTTAAAAACTGTTTTTGTCATTGCGATTCCCAGCGCCCCGGAAGGATCGGCCTTTTTTCTTGAGATTGAGTCGGCCTCCTCAGTCATCCGGCGCTTGAATTCTTCTTCTGAGAAGGTCGGTGAAATCATGCAGCCGGCAAAAATATCGAAGACCTCGGCCAGATCACGCTGAATACAGATGAAACCTGCAGTTGAATAATCCTTGCCCGACTCAGCGGACAGAGAGAAACTCTTTTCGTATTCAAGCTGCTGAATTTTTTCGTAGGAATAATCCGCTGAACCCTGCAAAGCCAAGTCAAGGGTGAGATTTTCGATTCCGCTCACGCTCTTGTCAAGGGAAGAGCAGCCGCCCTCAAAAATAAGCCTGAGAACGACGATTTTGCTGCCACGGTTCTGTTTGAACACGACAGGAATTCCGTTTGAAAGGTTACGGACCGTGAAATCTTCGACAGTTTCTTCCTCCACGACAGGAATTTTATCAGTCGAGCCACAGGAAGAAAGGAGCAATCCCGAAGAAAGGCAGGAAAGAGCAAAAACAACCCCTGCCAGTAAAGTCTTTTTATATTTGAACACCTTATTCTTAAGCATATTATCCCTCTTTATTCTCTTTCTGTTTTATCAGCCTGGTAAGACTTGAACCACAAGGCCTTTTCGGCGGTAATTTCTTCGTAGCCGCGGGCCATGAACTGAGTCTTGTAGTCCTTCCAGATATCAGGGCTTATCGTGACGATTAAGGTCCCGTTTTTATCCTGTATGTAATCCCTGATGAACTGAACGACATTTTCTTCCGTTACCTGAGCAATGTTCTCGTCATAGGCAAAGAAATAATCAGAGCCGCAGGTTGACCATGTGGAAGAAAGAATTCCGAGGATTGATTTTGCGCTCTCAAGCGAGTAAATGCGCTCATCCTCAAGCTGCTGCTTGACAAGATTAAGTCCGAAAGCACTGAAGAATTTCTCGCTGTCGAGCATGGCCGGAACGACCTTTTCTTTAAGCACGGAAAGGAATTTCTCAGACTTATCCACTGGATTAAGGACAGATTTTGTATATGGATGAACCCGGCCGATTCCGTAGCTCTGCTCCCCTTCCTCTTCCCCGGAAGCCAGCATGGTCGCATAAATGCCAATCAAAGATGTGAGTCTTTGCGTGAGATAAGAAGCGGCCACATAATCGCTCTGGGGAATTCCGAGGGAAGACTCCGAGACAAAAGTCTGTGCGAAGACACTGTTAGGATTGTTCGCAACTTTGAGCCAGACATCCGCCGCATAGGTGTCGCTGGCATCCGTCTCTCCGTCAGGCCCCCGGAGATAATATCCAATCTGGATAAGGCCGGAAGAAGCGCCCGGATTTACGAATACAAGTTTTTTATCAGCAGAAAGAGGATTTTTGCTTTCTGTGGCGGCAGAAGGAAGAAGCTCAGGAGGATTTTCCCAGTCGGAGAAAATTTGAAGGACATTGTAGTAGACTTCCTCGTGATCGACATTTCCGCCTACAAAAATGGCTGAATTCGCAGGGATATAATAATCTTTCTGGATTTCCCGGAGAGTATCGGCCGTAGCCCTTTCAATGTTTACAGGATTTCCTGAAGGATCCGTCCTCCATGGATTTTCCGGGAACATAGTATTGAAAAGTTCAGCAGTGCAAAGATAGGATGGGTCTGAAAAATGAGCGTTTATCTCCGAAAGGACAACCGCTTTTTCGTTCTCAAGCTCCTGCTCGTCGAGTTTTGGAGTACGGACGGCATAAGACCAGAATTCAAGCCCCTTCCGCACAAGGTCTGATGGAATCGTAAAAAAGTAGTTCACGCGGTCAATTGAGGTCGAACCGTTCTGGTCAATCTGCCCCAGTTCATCAGCTCCATCCATGAAAGCCTGCTGATTCTCGTATTTTTCGTTTCCTTTGAACATCATGTGCTCATAAAGATGAAAAAGACCTGCGTTTTCCGGATTCTGAGTCACAGCTCCCGCACGAACCGCAATTTCGATATAAGCAAGCGGAGCCGCATTGTTCTCAGCGACAAAAAGCTCCAGTCCGTTCTCAAACCGGTACCTGTACACACCTGGAATTGAGGTATCTTCGGCGTAAGCAAAAGCCAGCAAGGCCAAAAAAAGGCCAAAAAATGATTTTTTTAAATTAGCAATCATAGTTGAATATTATATCACTAGAGGGCCTGATTGAAAATGGAAAAAAAATACCGGGTTTTGTAATTCATAGGATAAAAACAAAACCCGGTATTAGCTTGCTCACATATTCAATATGTATGATTTTTACTGGTTAAGAGCCGAGACGACAGCCCCGATACCAGCCTTTCCGACATTCGAAGATTTTCCGACGCCCCATTTGACCGAGCCATCATCTTTTGTAATCTGAACATAAGCCACGGCATAGGTGTCGCTTCCGGTTCCAACAGAATGCTCGTGGAAAGCGGTGATATTGAACTTGGGAAGACTTGTCTGTGACAGGGCCGCGACGAATGAGTCGAGAGGACCGTTTCCTTTGCCGCCGATTGAAATCTTCTCGCCCTTGTAGCTGATTACGCCACGGCAAGAGACATGCTCGCTCTCGTTATGGCCTTCAAGCTGGGTAGATGCCAGGTCGAGCACGGAAAGAGGCTCCTTTTTACCAATCCACTGCTCCTCAAAGAATTTGCGGATTTCTTCAGGCTGAAGCTCCCGCTGGGCGGCATCGCTCTTTGCCTTGATAAGGTCGCCGATTGCAGGCTGCATTGCCTTTGGAATGGCATAGCCGTAATTGTGCTCAAGGATAAAGCTTGCACCACCCTTTCCGCTCTGAGAGTTGATCCGGATGATTCCCTCGTACTTGCGGCCGATGTCGTGCGGGTCGATGAGAAGATATGGAACATCCCAGATTGCATCTTCAGGCATTTTGGCACGGGCAGCAAAGCCTTTTGCGATTGCATCCTGATGACCGCCAGAAAGAGCCGTGTA
>CAMOEE010000033.1 GCA_946611835.1 uncultured Treponema sp.
AAGAGTGCTTAAAATATAAAAAAACAGGGGCTTGACATAAAACATAGGAGTCTCGTCCGAAGCTGTGCTTCGGGCGCAGGAAGTTGTTTGCGAATGTCAGCTCTTCCCAGCTTTGTGATGGTTTTGTCATAAAGCACCTCTCATTAAATAAAATTCGAGAAAATTTGGCTTTCAAAATTCTCTGTATATTAATTGGAAAAATTTCTTGGTTTTCGGCAGTTCGCAGGCAAAATTTTGAAAAAAATTCTCGCACATGGATGTGCGAACATGGGGGGAAGAGAGAATTTTCGGAACGAAAATTCTCGTACGAATCTGAAAATCCATGGAAGGATTTTCAGTTCGAAGTTTTCGGCAATGATTTTGAAAAAAAAAGTGAAAAAATCTTACATACGAATGTGCGTACACGGTTGTGAGGAAATTTTTAAGAATTATGTTTGGAATTCAAAGAGCCCGTTCTTGCCAGGAATTCAAGTGGTAGCGGGCTCTTTTGTTTTGTGAGTAAGCTAAATTTTAAACTGGAAATTATTTTTTCTGAATCGATTCGGCTTCTTCTTTGAGTGCAAGCACCTGTTCCAGGGATAGTGAGCAGCCTTCTGAAACAGTTTCAGCATTTACGCCTAAAGCAAGCAAATTCCTTGCATTAGCAATTGCATTCCGCTGTGCACCACGAAGCTCACCTTCGGCCAGGCCTGAGGCATGTCCCTTTGCAATGCCCCGCCGTTCTGCCGCAAGGAGGCCGCTGGTGTAGTCTCGCTTTCGGCCCTCAATCTGGCCCTGGATGATCCAGCGCCACTCGTCCATGTTTATTTTGCTGAGAGTCTTTTCTGCTGCCATGATTCCGTCCTCCTCTTTTACAAGTTCTGAGATTAAATCCTGTTTCTTGGGATTGTCCGCTTCTTTAAGAAATTTACACCATTTGAGGACACTTGGCAAGTTTCTCGCTTCCTCACAGTTGTTTATTTCCGGCAGCTTGGGAAGTTCCATGAAGATGACATTGATTCGCTCGCTTAGTTTTGCCCCATCTGACTTATCGCACATGATGTAGTGGTGCACTGGATTCTTGTTCGATTTGTCAAATTTGAAATTAAGGACTGAAATCTGGTAGACCTGCGGGACTTCTCCCCAGTCGTCGCCCACATCGACAACCGAGCTTACAAGGCGGGCGGCGTAATATTCGGCCCTCTTCCCGTACTCGTAGCCCTCGTCCCGGCTCTGCATCTCAATCTGGGCCTTCTCGCCGTCATCGAAGGTGCAGTTGATGTCGTAGCTCACGCCTCGCTGCAGCTCGTAGTGGCGAGGCTCATCGTTCTTCACGACGGTGACGCTTTCCACCTTACGTCCGATTGCGGCCGAGAGAAAAGACTTTAGCGCCTTTCGAGAATCCTCGCTGTCCTGGGTGAATATGGCCTTGAAGTTAGCGTCAAGGCGGGGATTCAGCATGCGGAATGGTTTTCTGTTTTCCATAAAACTCTCCAAATATATATTTTTGAGGAAAATTCCTCTGTATATATATTTGAAAAAATTCTGTACTTTCGGCAGTGATTTTGAAAAAAAGTGAAAAAAATTCGCACATGGATGTGCGAACATGGGCGGAGGAGAGAATTTTCGGAACGAAAATTCTCGTACGAATCTGAAAATCCAAGGAAGGATTTTCAGTTCGAAAGTCTCGGCAGTGCAGAGAGGAAAAATCCTTAAATTTTGGGGAAATTTGCAAAAAATATCTATTGTATTGGAGATAATGGAGTTTTTAGACGGTAAATGCTGCGCCCGCTATGGAGCTGCGCCGAAGGCGGCCACTGGAGCGAACGAATGAAATGAGTGAGTGAAGCGGCTGACCGTTAGGGAACAGCGGAACAGCGGTTGTAGATTGACTGCGCTGGAATTTTCTATTGAAATTCAGACTTTGTTTTTGATATACTATTTTAATTTTATTTAGGAGAAAATCATGGCGTTTTATTTTTCTGAGCCGTCTCACACTTTTGGTGAGTACCTTTTGGTTCCGGGCTATTCTAGTGCGGAATGTATTCCTGACAATGTCAGCTTGCGTACACCGCTCGTTAAGTACAATAAAAAGGCCGGAGAGGTATCGCCAATTTCGATGAACATCCCTATGGTTTCGGCTGTTATGCAGGCTGTTTCGGATGACAAAATGGCTATTGCGCTTGCTAAAGAAGGCGGAATCAGCTTTATTTATGGAAGCCAGTCAATTGAAGACCAGGCTGCGATGATTGCACGGGTCAAATCTTACAAGGCGGGCTTTGTCACTTCTGACTCAAATGTTCGCCCGGATCAGACTCTGGAAGATGTCATCGCTTTAAGCGCAAAAACAGGTCACTCAACTTGTGCCGTCACGGAAGACGGTTCTGCTCACGGTAAGCTAGTTGGTATCATCACTTCTAAGGATTTCCGTATTTCACACTGCAAACCAAATTCAAAGGTTTCTGAATACATGACTCCGCTCTCTGAAATGGTCACAGGTCAGGAAGGAATCACTTTGAGCGAGGCAAATGAGATTATCTGGGACAAAAAGGTCAACCAGCTTCCTGTGGTCGATAAAAACGGTAATCTTGTTTCTTTGATTTTCCGAAAAGACTACGCTACTCACGAGACTAACCCGCTCGAGCTGCTCGATGCCCAGCACAGATATATTGTTGGTGCTGGTATCAACACCCGTGATTATATGGAGCGTGTTCCTAAGCTGCTTGAGGCCGGCGCCGATGTCTTCGTTCTTGACTCAAGCGAGGGTTACTCATACTGGCAGGAAAAGGCTCTCAAAGACATCCACGAAAAATTTGGTAAGGATGTAAAGGTCGGTGCAGGAAATGTCGTTGATGCTGATGGTTTCAACTTCCTTGCAGAAGCCGGCGCTGATTTCGTAAAGATTGGTATTGGCGGCGGTTCAATCTGTATCACTCGTGAGCAGAAGGGTATCGGCCGTGGTCAGGCTACTGCCACAATCGAAGTTGCAAAGGCCCGGGATGAATACTACAAAAAGACTGGTATTTACATTCCTATCTGTTCTGACGGCGGTATCGTTCAGGATTATCACATCACTCTGGCTCTGGCTATGGGCGCAGACTTCGTGATGTTGGGCCGTTACTTCGCACGCTTCGACGAGTCTCCTTCAAACAAGCTCGTTATGAACGGAAACTATGTCAAAGAATACTGGGGTGAGGGTTCAAACAGAGCACGCAACTGGCAGCGATATGACCTGGGCGGCAAAAAATCAATGGCTTTTGAGGAAGGCGTTGATTCTTATGTTCCTTACGCAGGTCACTTGCATGACGGTGTCGGAATGACTCTCCGCAAGGTTACTCACACGATGTGTAACTGCGGTGCTCTTTCAATTCCGGAGCTGCAGGAAAAGGCTAAGCTCACGCTTGTTTCTTCTGTATCAATCACAGAGGGCGGCGCACATGATGTTATTGTTAAGAATACAAGTATGCAGAGCTAGTAAATTGAAAGTTGAAAACTGAAAACTGACACAGGACATCGCTTCGCTTGTCCTGTGTTTTTTTTATTCCAGAATCGTGATTTCTACACGGCGGTTTTGAGCACGGCCCTCTGGGCTGGAATTATCCGCAATCGGGGTGTTGCCGCCGTAACCCTTGCAGATGAATTTGCCTGCATTTATTCCTCTTGCGGCGAGTTCATTTGCGATTCTTCTTGCCCTTTTCTCGGAAATTATTTGCTCACCATTGGGATTTCCGACGGCCGCAGAGTGTCCTTCAATCAAAAACTGGGAATTCGGAGCCAGCTTCAGGACTTCGGCTATTTCATCCAGGCGTTTGTTTTCGCTTGGAAGAATTTCATCGCTGTCAGGCTTGAATTTTATGTCTCGCACGGAAAGACGGATTCCAGCCGGAGTTTCTTCGAAGACCATGTTCTTTTCTGGGGCGGGGACGATTTCTGCAACTTTAACAGGATTTTCGGTCTTTTCGGCTGCCGGAGCGGCCTCGGCAATTCGGTTAAGTGCGAAAATCAGCTTCTGGCGGTCGATTACAGGCGGATATTCGGTGAACATGGTGATGCGGCCTTTGAGATTGACTTGAGTTCCGTCGATGTAAGCAAAAGTTTCATCGACACTGTCGCTAATCAGGATAGCTTCGCCGGTCGCTTCCCGGACTATTATATCTGCTTTGTGAGTGCCGCCGGCCTTTCTGAGGCTTGCGTCTCCACGGGGATCAGAGTCCATTCCAGCTCCGTTGTAATTTGTTGACCATGCGGCTTTAATTCTGAAAACCTTTTCGCCCTTGTATTCTTCTGAACCGGCAAAAGTATACTGAACGAAAATCGGCATTCGTGTGAAGACTCCCTTGTTGAGAGGGTCCACGCTGCGCTCTGCCTTTGCCGTCCAGGAGTCACCGATATTTAATTTTTCTGTCGTGTATGAAGGGAAACTTCGGAAAGTCGGATACCCCTTGTCTTTTATCATGGTCATCTGGCCATTCTGAGAAATCTTGAATACAGAAGGAATTGCATCGTGTACTCCGGCCATCGTTGCCTGTGAATTGCGCAGGGTCTCTTCCATTACGAAGAAATTTCCGTCGTACCAGCGGTCAAGTTTTGAAGTCTGCATACCTTCAGGAGGATTTGTGCGGCTTATGTATGAACGGACTTCCCGGCTTGTGAGGCCTGAATACTTTCCGTTCACATAACGGCGCAAGTCGGTGCGCTCAACGAGAGTGTAACCGGAATCACCTGAATATGCGAGTTGAGTCTGAGAAAAAGCGAATCCAACAAAAATCAAAAAAAGTCCGATGATAAATGCAAGTTTCTTCATGCAGATATTATCGGCAGAAAATACACCGGCTCAAATTACAGTTGCACAGAATCGGCTTTTACATAGTTGTAGAAGATTTCGCCGGGAAGCATTTCGCAGGTGTATTTTCCAGTGACTGTGATGATATCGCCCTCTTTAGGTTCCTTTCCGCCAAAGTCATAGTGGAACTCGATGCCCTGTTTGCAGCAGGCCAGTGCGTCAGAAATGATTACGGCGTAAGTTTTTCCCCCGGCGATGGAAGAGCTTGGATAGCTAACGAAATTCCCGCGCATTCTGATGACTTTGTTCGCAAAGGTATCGGGGTCAATCATCATCTGGAAGACGGAAGCGTAAACTAAATCGGAATTCATCTCGGAAAGGTCGAAATCGATTTTACTGCCGTCGGGAGCGACACTTGATTTTGGAGAAGTTGAGGCATTCTGGGCGGCGGACTGCTCCTCGATTGAGACAGCGTTCTCAGGAATGGCGAAACTTGTTTCAACGGCGGGCTTTTGTTTGCAGGAAGTAAACAAGAACCACAGATTACACAGATTTACACAGATTAAAAGTATCTTTTTCATATTAGCTCCTGACTTTTCCAACGATGTAAAAGCCCAGAAATGCAATCAGGTCTGCGGCTACGATTGTTGAACCGACCGGGGTACCGGCAGGGACTGAAATCAGAAGGCCTGCAAGCGCACATGTGACGCTGACAATTACCGAGCAGATTGTGACACTCTTGAAACTTTTGAAGACCCGCATTGCCGAAAGTGCCGGGAAAATTACAAGGGCTGAAATCAAAAGCGAGCCGACAAGGTTCATTGCGAGGACGATAATCACTGCGATAATGATTGCGATTACGAGATTATAGACGCTTGCGTGAGTTCCGACAGCCTGGGCAAAGGCCTCATCGAATGTGACTGCGAAAATTTTATTATAAAAGATGAAAAAAGCCGCAATCACTGCGATTGAAAGGCCGACACAAAGCCAGACTTCGCCACGGGTGAGGGTAAGAATTGAATAGGAGCCGAAAAGCGTTGAGCAGACATCTCCCGAAAGATTATTTGACGGCTTGAAAATGTTCATTATGAGATAACCCAGGGCGAGGGAAGCAACGGAAATCATTGCGACGGCGGCATCTCCCTGGATTTTGGTGTTTTTCCCTGTCCTAAGGAGGAGAATCGCCGCAATCACTGTGACTGGAAGGACCAGATACATATTGTTCGAAAGATTCACAACGGCTGCTATCGACATAGCCCCGAAAGCGACATGGCTGAGTCCGTCACCGATAAAGCTGAAGCGTTTGAGGACAAGAGTAACCCCCAGCAAAGAAGAGCAGAGCGCAACCAGAATTCCGACGATGAAAGCCCGCTGAACAAAGGGAAAATTGAGATGAAATGTATTAATTATCTCCTGTAACATTTAGAAGGGCCTCCTTCCGATGATTTTTTTGATTTGTCCGTTGCAGTCCGGGCAGGTGGTCTTGTGAACGAATTCGTCTTTTGTGCCGAAAAAAATGCTTTCGCCGATGTGAAGGACATGGCTGGCGTATTTAAGGGCTGCCTCAACGTCATGGCTAATCATAATGATTGTAATTCCCTCTTTGTGAAGAGACTCAATCAGGGCGTACATTTCTTCCTGTGCCTGAGGGTCCAGGGCCGAAACAGGCTCATCAAGGAAAAGCATTTTTTGCGTGGCGCACAAGGCACGGGCAAGCAAAACTCTCTGCTGCTGACCGCCTGAAAGCTCCCGGTAGCATTTTTTTGCAAGGTCGGTTATACCCATTTTTGCCATCGCTTTTGCCGCAAGAAGCCGCTCGCTTTTGATGTAGAAGGGTCTGCGCCCGCAGCGAGACTGACAGCCCGAAAGCACGATTTCACGAACGCTGGCCGGGAAGTCTTTCTGGATGCTGGTCTGCTGGGGAAGATAGCCGATTTCGTCTGCCAGAAGACCGTCGCCTGTGGTGATTTTTCCGTCAAGCGGCTTTATCAGGTGCAGAATCGTTTTCATAAGGGTGGATTTTCCGGAGCCGTTTTCGCCGAGAATGCAAAGATAGTCGCCGGCATTCACGCTGAAAGAGAGATTTTTGATGATAACCTTTGAGTCATAGCCCAAAGTAAGGTTTTCGCAAGTAAGTTGTGCCATAATATTCTCACTAGATTTTAACCACAGATTACACAGATTAACACAGATGATATTTAGAAATAAATAATCTGTGACATCTGTGGTTTATTTCAACGATTCCAGATTTGCCCGCATGGTGTCGAGATAGTTTTTACCCTTCAGTGCCTGTTTGAGCGTTGTGGACTGCAAGGAATCCAAGACGATGATTTTACAGTCCTTTACGCTGCTGCTCGAAACTACAGTCCGTGCGATTTTCTGGTCGCTGCTTTCGGTTACGAAAACTGCCTGTGATTTCAGCTCGCCCAGTTTCTTTGCAAGAAAAGCGATTGTCTCGAAGCTGGCCTCGCTTTCTGCAGAACATCCGGCAAAGGCTGCGTAATATTTGATGCCGAATTCGTCAACCAGATAACGGAAGGGGAAGCGGTCGCAAACGATGATTGTTTTTCCGCCGAAGGCTGAGGTATATTCAGCTTTAAGTTCGCTGAGTTTTGAAATGTAGGATACAAGGTTGGCCATATAAACAGAAGAATTAGCCTCGTCCTTTTCCATTATGGCTTTTGCAATTTCATTTGTGGCGGCAATCGCGTTGTTCAGAGAAAGCCAGACATGCTCGTCGTACTCAAGCTCTTCTTCGTGCTCGTGATCGTGGTCATGTCCGTCGTGTTCGTGGTCAGGCTCGGCCTGCATTCCTTCGATGACTTCCTCTTCCTTGACAAAGCCCTTGAGGGCCTGCATGAGGTTTATGACAAGCATTTTGTCGTTTGCTGCGTTTTTGAGGGCATTTTCAACCCATTCGTCTGACTCGCCGCCAACATAGATGAAAATGTCAGCCGTAGAAATTTTAACGATGTCCGCTGCAGACGGCTGATATGAATGCAGGTCAACGCCGTCTTTTAAAAGCAAATCGACATAAACGGAGCTGCTTTCGCCGGCGATGTTTTTTGCCCAGTCATAAGCCGGGAAAACAGTGGCAAGCACGGTGATTTGTCCCGCTTTTGGCTGTGCCTGGGAAGCTGATTTTTCACGGCATGAGGTGAAATTAAAAATCAACCACAGACTACACAGATTTACACAGATTAAAAAAAACTTTTTCATAAAATTAAACTCCAAATGGGTTAGGGATACGGAAGGCGCGAAGCGTTGCGCAAGCAATGAAGCGACAGCGGAACCTGTAGTAGCCCGCCCGCGAAGCGGGAACCCCAAATCTTCTTTTTTTAACTTTTTACACATTCCCTGCAAGTGCCATACAGCGTTGTTTCCCCCCTGCTGATTTCAAAACCGTCGGTGGCCTCGACTTCACTCACCAGTTTTTCGGTTTGTGCGCTTTCGAGATGAAAAATCTTGCCGCATTTTATGCATGACAGGTGGATGTGATTTTTGCACTCGGAATTATCGTAAAACTGATAAAAAGACTCCTTGCTGCCGGCCTTTGTGACCCTTTTGATTTTTTGCTCGCTCTCCAGCTCTGCAAGATTTCTGTAAACAGAACTTTTGCTGATGTTTTTGCCCGCAAGAGCCTGTGCGATTTCTTTTGCTGAAAATGTTTTGTCAGGATTTTCGTTCAAAAAAGAAAGCAGGGCACTCCGCTGCTCGGTGTTGTAAGTCATTTTTGCCTCAATTTGAGAATTGGTCTTAAATTATAGGAATTCATGGGAAAAAGTCAATATGGGAACGAGTCGCAAATTATTATCCTCTTATTTCTCGACATTATGGGATTCTGTGTTATACTTTAACTGTATGTTGTCTAGAAAAGACTTGAGGATAGTCTTTCAAATTGCTTTTTGCATTCTCCTGAACCTGTTCGGCAAATTCTTTTCGGACACAATGAATTTACCCCTATGGCTCGATTCTTTTGGAACCGTAATCTCCGCCTACCTTTTCGGACCTTTCTGCGGCTCTCTTGTCGGCATTACCATGAACATCGTATACAGCGATTTTTCCCGTCTTACGGCTTTGTATAGCCTGGCCAGCGTAATAATTGCAGTCATAGTCGGTATCGTAGCACGCAAAAAGTGGTTTGACAGCCTTTTCGGAACGATGAGCGCTACTGTCCTTCTCACCATCTCATGTGTGCTTATATCCTTCTCCATAAGCTGGGTTGTCTCAGACGGAATGACCAGGAATTCATGGGGCGACGGCGTAATCAAATTCCTTGAGGAAGAGGGAGTCCCCTGTTTCGTCAGTTCGCTGATTGGTCACTTTTACCTTGATTTTCTGGACAAGACAGTCACTCTGGTTTCATTATATCTTTGCCTCAAATTCTGGCGGCGGAGAAAAGCCTTTTTAGATTTCTTTTCCAGTCTCAAGCATAAATTACCCCTTGCTTTTTTCGCACTTCTTGCACTTTCATCGATTGATTCAAAAGCTGTTAAGGCACATGCAGAATCACGGAACATTTACCAGGATTTTACCTCTTATGTTCAGACGATTTACGCAAGTGATAACGGACTTCCTTGTGGCGAGGCAAATGATATCGCCCTGACCCCGGACGGAATTCTTTGGATTGGAACTTATGCGGGCCTTTACAGGTACAACGGCAGCGAATTCCGCTGGATGAAGGATTTTGATTCCGTACACAATGTAAACTGTCTTTTTGTGGATGAAGAAGGCCGGCTCTGGATTGGAACGAACGATAACGGAGTTTCAATCAGCATCAACGGGAAAATCATCACGACCCTGGATTACAAGGACGGACTCCCCTCAAATTCCGTGCGGTCAATCGTAAAAGGTGCGGACGGCTACTATTATGTCGGAACATCAATCGGAATCATGGTCCTGGAGCTTAACAGCGGTCTGAGGGTTTGCAATATCATTCAAGATGTCGGCTATACCGTACAGCTCAGCGCAGACAAAAGCGGATTTGTTTCGGCAATCACATCGAGCGGAGAACTTTTTATCCTGAATGAAAGCGAAGTGAGGTTTTCACAAAGACTTTCGGCTGACAAAGAGGTTTACAGATGCTGCACATTCAATGAGGACGGAACCTTGTATGTCGGCTCATCAAAAAATAATATTTACCGCTACAAAATCACTGAAGAGAATGCTGAGCTTATTGGAATTGATTCATGTGATTCTCTTTCTTATTTGAATAAGATTTACTTCACGAAAGACAGAACTTTCGTCTGTGCTGACAACGGAATCGGATTTTTCCAGGGAAATCAGCCCTTTCATATCGTAAAAACAGGGGCTTTCAATAATTCGATTGACAATATGCTCCTTGATTACCAGGGAAACTACTGGTTCACTTCTTCAAGGCAGGGCCTGCTCAAAATTTCAGACTCATCGTTCACCAATATATACGGTTCCATCGGGCTTCTTCCCCGTGTTGTCAATGCTGTCTCAGAATTGAACGGAACGCTTTATGTAGGAACTGACAAGGGCCTCGACATAATAAAAGACGGTAAAAGAATCCGTACGAAACTTACGGACGACCTTACAAACATCCGAATCCGCTGCATCAAAAAAGATTCAAAAAACAATCTTTGGATTTGTACCTACGGACTTGGCCTTGTCAAATACTCAGAAGACGGCAAAATCACTACTTACGACAGCACGAACAGCACAATCGGGAACAGGCTAAGGGTAGTTATCGAACTTAGCGACGGAACAATCGTTGCGGCTGGCGTAAAAGGCCTCACTTATATCAGAGACTCACAAGTCATAAAAACGATTACCTACAACAAGGACAAAAACAGTGCCCAGACACTTTCTCTTATGGAGATGAAGGACGGAACGCTGGTGGCCGGCACTGACGGGGACGGTCTTGTGCTCATAAAGAATGGCGAGGTATCAAAAATCCTTACCCTCAAAGACGGTCTTCCCAGCGATGTAATCATGAGAACTGTTGAGGAACCGAACGGAAAAGGCCTTTATATCATCACTAGCAACAGTCTTTGTTTTATGGACAATAATCTTTCCATTCGAAAATTCAACAATTTTCCCTATTACAACAATTATGACATTCAGATAAATAAAAATGGAAAGCTTTTTGTGCTTGGAAGCGCCGGAATTTATGTCGTTGACAACAAGACCCTTCTTTCTGATCCGGAAAAGCTTCAGACAGACCTTTTGGATTCAAAAAGCGGACTAAATACGAGCCTGACAGCAAACGCATGGAACTATTGCGATGAAAACGACAATCTCTATCTTTCATGCGGAACCGGCGTTTATGTCCTCAATCTGAACAATTATCTTTTCGGGAATCTTTCCTATCACATGATGGTTTCTTCCGTATATTTGGATTCGGTGCCATTCCCCATTGAGAGAAGCGAGCCCCTTATAATCGGAAGGGACATCAACAAAATCGAATTTTTCCCCGAAGTCGTAAACTACACGGTCATGGATCCAATGGTCAGCTATCAGTTGGAGGGCTTTGACCAGAATGAGACTTTGATTCCACAGAGCCAGCTTTCGGGAGTCACATATACCAACTTGCCTTCGGGGAATTACACTTTCCACATCGCTGTCCTGGATAAAAATGACAATATAATAGAACAAAGCAGCTACAAGCTCATAAAAGAAAAAGCCAACTATGACGAGACTTACTTCAAGATTTACATGCTTCTCGTGGCTATCCTTGCAATCTCCTGGCTTACATGGGTCATCGTCCGAAATCAGGTCCAGCACAAGCTTGAAATCCAAAAGAAGGAAGTCGCTCTGGCCAAAAACCAGATTCGCATGGGCAATGAGACGATTCTTGCTATCGCAAAGGCAGTCGATGCCAAAGATGTCAACACAAGTCAGCACTCGCGAAGGGTCTCTGAATATTCAGTTCTTATCGCGCGAGAACTTGGTTTCTCGGAAAAAGAATGCGAGAACCTGCGGAATGCAGCTCTCCTCCATGACATCGGCAAAATCGGTATTCCTGACAGGATTTTGAATAAGCCCGGCAAGCTGGACGATGATGAATATGCAATCATGAAATCACATGTAACGCGGGGAGCACAGATTCTCAAAGACTTTACGATGATTGAGCATGTTCACGAGGGCGTTCTCTATCATCACGAAAAATATGACGGGACCGGCTATCCCCAGGGGTTAAAGGGCGAAGCCATTCCTCTCTACGGAAGAATTATTGGTGTGGCCGACGCTTTCGATGCAATGACAGCAAACCGTGTCTACCGAAAACAACTTGACTTTGATTATGTAGTCAATGAGCTTAAAAGATGCCGGGGAACTCAGTTCGATCCAAAAATCGACGATATCATGCTGGGGCTTATTGAAGCGGGTAAAATCAATGTCGGTGAGCTTTATAACAAAATAAAGAGCAAACCTCAGCAAGAGGAAGGTAAGATATGAGAAGAGAAAAAATAATCACTCTGATTACATCGGCTGTCTTTATTCTTGTTTCCGCCATCAATCATTTTATAATCAACCCGAAGGATTACAGCGAAAAAGTCCTTAAAGTCGGATTCGTTTATGATGGCGACGAAAGCATACCCTACACAAATAATTTTATCCGCTCACAATACACGCTAAAGGAATACTTCAAGGGTAAAATCGAGATTGTAGCCAAAAGCAATGTCCCCCCGGACAGGCTTGAAAATGCACTTGACGATTTGGTTGCAGAAGAATGTTCAATTATTTTCACCACGAGTTATTCCCATGCAATTATCACTAAAGAGTATGCGGAGAAGCACCCCAAAATTCACTTCTGTCAGGCTTGCGGCGACAATGTGAACGAAGAGCCAGTTCTAAAGAACTACCACACATTCATGGGCGAAATTTATCAGGGGCGCTATGCGGCCGGGGTTGTTGCGGGGCTGAAACTCCAGGAAATGATTAACGACAATAAGATTACGGAAGAAGAGGCAAAACTTGGCTATGTGGGAGCCTATCCCTTTGCTTCTGTAATTTCTGGTTTTACTGCATTTTTGCTCGGCGCCCGCTCCATTGTTCCGACGGCAAGCCTCACGGTAATTTACACTTACACATGGAGCAGTTTTTCCGAAGAAAAAGCCTGTACGGAGCATCTTATTGATGAAGGCTGCGTAATTATCTCACAACATACGGATACAATCGCTCCGGCAATTGCCTGCGAAGAAGCTTACGGCAAAAATGTATTTCATATCGGCTATAACCAGAGTATGGTAGATATTGCTCCGACAACCTCGCTCACAGGGATAAGAATCAACTGGAGTCCTTACATAATCGGGGCTGTAAGTGCAATTCTTGAAAATAAATCCATTGAAAAAGTCGTTAAGGGACATACTCACGGAAATGACATCGGAGCTGGATTTGATTATGGCTGGGTTCAGATGCTGGAGTTAAACAGTCCTGTCGCAGAAGGAACTGAAAAAGTCCTGAATCGAGTGGTTCAGGGCTTTAAAAAAGGGAAAATCAGCGTTTTCAAGGGAAATTATCTTGGAGTCAATGTTGATGACGACGAAGATATCTACGACCTCAAAAAAGAATTCAAAGATTGCGCCAGCTCTTCCGCACCAACATTCCGTTATATTTTAAAAGATGTCATTACAATAGATGAAATGTCACTCTTCGACAAGTGATAACTTACTTTCCGCCTGAGATTATTGATATTATATTAAAAATGTTTACAACTAAAACTAATAATGTTATCATGGAATGGCTTTCAGAGGGAAAAATGTTATTAAAAAAAATTTCACTTGCCATATCAGCTCTTTTATTAGTCTTTAACCTAATCTCTTGTAATAATGCAAAAGGTCTTGCCGACGGAACATTTACAGGAACAGGCCGTGGCCACAACGGCACAATTGAAGTTCAAATCGAAGTTAACAAGGGCAAAATCATAGGCGCAAAAATTCTTAATGATCAGGAAACAAAAGGTGTGGCTGATTTAGCAAAAGACCAGATTCTTAAATCTTTTTTGCAGGACCAGAGCACAAGCATGATTGATGTAGTCAGCGGAGCTTCTGTTACATCCAACGGTATTCTTGACGCACTTGATATGGCTCTTGCGAAAGCACAGGGGCTTGAACCAGACACAGTTTTCTACCATGACACAGTATGCGATATCGTTATAATTGGAGCTGGTAATGCTGGTCTTACGGCCGCAACAGAAGCCGCAAGCAGGGGGGCAAATGTCATTGTCCTCGAAAAGATGGATACGGTTGGCGGAAACTCAAGGTTCTCAACAGGCGGCTTAAATGCGGCATACACTCCGGAACAAAAGAAACTTGGCATAAAAGATTCAAAAGAGACTTTCTACAATGACACAATGAAAGGCGGAAAATATCTCAATGATCCCGCCCTCGTCCACAAGCTCGTCGATGAATCAGCAGGGATTGTCGAATGGCTACAGCAGCCTTTGATTGGAGCTGATTTGAGCGATGTCGGTATTTTCGGAGGTTCTACAAACAGGCGTGCTCACAGGCCTCATGGTGGAGGGGCAATCGGAGCCCATTTGGTTCCGCTTCTGGAAAAGGCTGCCGTCGCAAGCGGTGCAGAAATTCGTCTGAATAACAAGGCAGTAGATATTATCGAGGAAAATGGAGCCGCAGTCGGGGTAAAAGTCTCTTATCCAGCAGGCAAATACAACATAAGGTCTAAGGCGGTGATTATAGCGACTGGTGGATTTGCGGCGAACCCGGATATGGTCGTAATGTATCAGGCTGCTCTTGAAGGATTTGGAACGACCAATCACAAGGGCGCGACCGGAGATGCATTTCCAATGGTCAAAAAGTTCGATGCGGCTCTTACGCAAATGGAATATATTCAGATTCACCCGACTGTCTCTAAGAGTACCGGGATTATGATTACCGAAGCCGTTCTTGGAAACGGGGCCATTCTTATCAACAGAACAGGCCGCAGATTTGTTAACGAGATGGAAACAAGGGATATCGTATCATCGGCAATTCTCAAAGGCCCGGGCAAGACAGCCTTCATCCTTTTTGATCAGACAGTCCGAGATTCTCTAAAGGCAATCGAAAATTATGCTCAGAAGGGGCTTCTTACAGAAGGAAAGTCGCTTAAAGAACTGGCCGAAAATCTAAAGATCAACGAAAATCAGTTTTTTAATACGATTTCTCAATACAACAAATATGTCGGGCAGGGCCGGGATGAAGATTTCAACCGAACGGCAAAGGCAATGGCTCACAAACTTGAAAAAGCACCATTCTATGCAATTGAGGTTGCTCCGGCAATCCACCACACGATGGGCGGCTTAAAAATCAATACAGATGCACAGGTTCTTAACACAAGCGGAATTGCAATTCCGGGACTTTATGCGGCCGGTGAGGTAACAGGCGGTGTTCATGGAGCCGAGCGGCTTGGTGGAAACGCCGTCGCAGATGTCTGTATTTTTGGAAAAGTTGCAGCAGACTCTGCATTAAAACAAATCAAAAATAATTGAAAAAACTTATTTATTTTCGTTAACCCATTTTTGAATGCCTGCCACTACATCAGCATCAATCTGATGCTCGACACGGCAGGCGTTTTCTTCACACTGATCTTCCGGCAATCCGGTAATTTTCTGCAAAAAAACGGTAAGCAATTTGTGGCGGTTATAGACATCCTCAGCCTTAGCCTTGCCTTTTTCGGTGAGTTTGAGCATATTCCCCATGCCAAATTCAACAAATCCATCTTTTTCAAGAAGACTCATTGCGCGGCTTACACTTGGGCGTGAAACAGCAAGTTTATTAGCGACATCAACAGAGCGTACAAAACCATTTTCCAACTGCAATCTCAAAATTGCCTCAAGATAATCTTCGCCTGATTCGTACATAATAACCCCCGAATTTTCCTGTTAGTTAATTGTAACAAATTAATACAATTAAAGCAAAGCATTTTACTCCCAAAAACGATGTAAAATACGCAACCATATGCGATAAACCGCAACTGAAAAGTACAAAGTGCAAAATTTTCAAATT
>CAMOEE010000034.1 GCA_946611835.1 uncultured Treponema sp.
ATGTATTCATCCTTGTCCTGTTCAAAGAGAAGAATGGGAATGTTTTTCTTGTATAGGAGATAGAATCTTTCCATATCTGTCAAATGACCTTGCAGGAGGCAAGGTTTTAAGCAGGGCGAGAATTTTCTGAAAGAAAATTCTCGTCAGAATAACAAAATCCATGGATGGATTTTGTTATTCAAATTATCGGCTCATTTTTGCGAATGTCAAGGGAAAAATGTAAGTTATCGGCTCAAATTTTAAAAATATCGGCTTAAAATTAGATAAAATGAGCCGATAAAATGGCAAAAGATGCTCTTTTATCGGCTCATTTTATCTTGGTTCAGCTGTCGAGCCAGCCCCGGAGTACATTGGCCACATCTTCCGGGCTTTTGGGAATTTCTTTTTTGAGGGATTCAAGATTGTTATCTACCATAAGAAAACCGCCCTCTTGAGGAGCGACTTCACGGTAAATTCCACGCAACTCTCCGAATTTTTTTACTTCTTCGAGGACAGCCGTTTCGCGCTGAACATGGAGGAGATTCTTTGGGTTGTAACCACCGAGGGAAAGAATATTCCTGCTGATTTTGTTCATTTGGGCGGGAGAAAGATTGAGGATTGAAAGAATTTTTTCACTTGCTTCTGAGCCAAGTTCCGTCAAAAGAATTGCTATTTTTTCGTAACCTGTCATTTTTTCCCCCGTTTGGCAAATTCTATGATATAATACTTGTGGAGAAAATTCTACAGAGTCGAAAAGGAGCAAAAAATGAAAAAATATATAACAATCAGTCGTGAATATGGATCAGGCGGCCGTTTAATTGGCAAAATGGTCGCAGAGCAGCTGGGCTACGCTTTCTATGACCGTGAAATAATTGACATGGCGGCAAAAGAAAGCGGGCTTTCTGCGGAATTCATCAAAAAAACCGAGCAGAACCTTTCTTCAGGCTGGCTCTATAACCTTCTTCTTGGAACAAGCTACGCCGGAACAAGTGCTGCTGGTGTTGGTCAGTCTATTGCTCCGGCAAATCTTCCCCTGGCAGACCAGATTTTCAATGCTGAGCGCAAAATCATCCTGGATCTCACAAAAGAGCCTTGCGTCATCGTAGGCCGCTGCGCTGACTACATTCTTTCAACTTCTGACCAGATAGACAACAAGGACCTTCTCAATGTCTTCATCTATGCTGATATCGAGGCAAAGGTCAAGCGAATCGAGGAAATCTACAAAGAAACAGAATCCTGTGCCAAAAAAACGATTATTCAAATCGACAAACGGCGTGCAAACCACTATAACACTTTCACTGAGAATATCTGGGGCGACCGCAAGAACTACGACATGATGATAAACAGCTCATCAGCTGGCATCGAAGCCACCGCAAAGTGGATTGTGGAACTGGCAAAACTTAATCAATAGGTCAAACCAAGGCATGAACGAAAAAAACAAGATGATAATGGAGGAATACCGCGCTCAAAAGCCTGAATTTGAAAAGCTTGAGAGCGAGGTTGTTTCCATTCTGCAAAGCATCGCTGACAAGTGCAACATCCGGATTTATGCGATAAATCATCGAATTAAAGAAGAAAAAAGCCTTGCCGGTAAGCTTGAGCGAAAAAGCGACAAATACTCCTCACTTTCCGACATCACGGACATTTTAGGGGCCAGGGTTGTATGTTTCTTCTCTGATGATGTCGATAAGCTGGCCGCAAAAATCGAAGAGAACTTCACCGTGGACTGGGAATCTTCAATCGACAAACGCAAGTACCTCAATGTAAACGCTTTCGGCTATCTTTCCCTTCACTATATCTGCTCTCTCAAAGAGGACGGCGATTACCCGGCGGAGCTTAAAAACAAACGCTTTGAGGTTCAGATGTGCTCTCTCATTCAGCATATCTGGGCTGTAATGGAGCATGACCTGGGCTACAAAACCAAATATGGAGTTCCCAATGCCGTCCGCAGGGATTTCTACCGGCTTGCGGGTCTTCTTGAGATTGCAGACGAGCATTTTGTGAATATCAGGAACAGGGTTTTTGAATACACAAAGGAAGTCCACCAAAAGATAATCACGGATATGGCGAACGATGTTCCTATTGATTCTGTCTCGCTCGAAGAATACATGTGCAATAGTAAGAACATACACTCATTCATGGAGGCTGTTTCAAATATCTGTGAGGCCGAGATTAGTCAGGAAAGCCCGGAAAATTATCTTGTGCAGCTTGAATGGCTCAAAAAGAACACTATCGGTGACTTGCAGAAAATGCTGACCGAGAATTATTCCCTTGCACTTCAGATGATTGTAAAAAGGCTTGCCATGGCCGATTTGGACATTCTTTCGTCTACGGTCGTCTTAAGATTCTTGTGCCGGGCCGAGCTTATCCAAAAGCAGTACAGCAAAGAGCTTATGGCGGATTTCTTTATGATTTCAATGAAGAACCGGGAACAGGCAGAGCGGGCTGCAAACAGTCTTTTTGAAGAAGGAAAGAATTTGATTGGCAAGTAAGGAGGTTATTCAAAATAAGATTATGAGAATTTGTTTTTCAAGAATTCTGATTACAAATGTCAGTGCCATTTTTCTTGCCGCGGTCTCGCTGACTGCTTGTGTCTCAACCTCACAGGGGAATTTTTCAAAAGAGTCTTCTATTGAGTTGACAGATGCGGCTCACATTCTTTCCCAAATGTCTACCGAAGAAAAAGTCGCTCAGCTCTTTGTCGTTAGTCCCGAGAGGCTTGTTTATGGCGTAAGCAAGGGCGCATACACTCAGGTAGATAATAAGCTTGTTGAGGCTGCCGCACGATACCCGGTCGCAGGCTTCATACTCTTTGGAAGGAATATTCAAACTGCGGAACAGATTCGTGCATTTACCCGCTCTCTTTCAAAACTCACCCCTATTCCGCCGATTCTTGCAATTGATGAAGAAGGGGGGTGGGTTGCCCGGCTTGCACTGAGCAAAAATCTTTTTCTTCCGAGGTTTGCGAACATGGAGACTGTCGGAAAAACCGGAAATGTCGAAAATGCTCGTGGTGCAGGCCAAATCATCGGAAGTTACCTTGCCACATTCGGTTTCACTTTAGATTTTGCTCCAGTTGTGGATGTGAACACAAATCCTGAGAATATCGTTGTTGGTGACAGGGCCTTCGGTGATAATCCTAAGCTTGTCAGTGATATGGCTGCTGCTTTTTTGAGCGGGCTCCATTCGACTGGCGTAAAGGGCTGTATCAAACATTTTCCGGGGCACGGTGACACAAAGGGCGACACTCATAAAGACTATGTTGCCGTCACAAAAACTTGGGATGAGCTGAAAACTTGCGAGATTATTCCCTTCAGGCAGAATTTAGGAAACACTGATTGCGTTATGGTGGCTCATGTAACCTGCCCGGCCATAGACTCTCTTTATCCGGCTTCACTTTCTAAAACATTGATTACAGATAAGCTTCGTGGTGAACTTAGATATAAGGGCGTGATTTTGACCGACGCTCTCCATATGGGCGCAATCGTAAAAAGCTACGGTGCCGGAGAAGCCTGTGTTCTTGCATTTGAGGCCGGAAACGACATTCTTCTCATGCCGAAAGATTTCCACGCCGGCTATGATGCGATTTTAAAGGCAGTTCAGTCCGGGAGAATCAGCGAGGAGCGTCTTAATGAAAGCGTTCTTCGGATTTTGCAGTTTAAGGGATATTAATTAAGGTTTTATTTTTTGGAGGCATATATGAAATCAGACATTATCAAACTTTCTGGTGATACCAAGGACAACGCTTCGCTCAAGGCGGTGCTTTCTGAAACCGAAAAGACGGCCGAATACGCAGAGCTTGATAAAAAACAGGAGGGGCGGCTCAGGCTGCTTGCCGAGGAGCTGATTAGTATGCTCCCGGAAGTCCTTGAATTTTCAAGCGGTGAATTCTGGATTGACTGTTCAGGAAAGCAGTTTGAGATGCATACTTCTCTCACTCCTGATGTGGGCATAAACAGTGAAAAGCGAGACGAGCTTCTCAAACTTTCGAAATCCGGCAAAAATGCGGCGGCTGTCGGAATCATGTCAAAAATCCGTCTTGCCGTAACTTTCATGCTCCTGGATCCAAATATCTACCAGAATTCTTTTATGTATCTTGGTGCAGATCCGACGGGTGAATCCCTTGTATGGACTCTCGACACTTTCCGAAAAGAAGCGAAGGAAAAGAAAGGTGAGGCCTGGGACGAGCTTGAAAAATCCATCATCGGAAACATCGCTGACGATGTTCTTGTTGGCGTTGAGGGAAAACGAGTCGAAATCGTTGTAAAAAAAACTTTTTAAGGATTTTAAATTTTAGGAAGAATTATGAAGAAAAATAAATTACTCTTTGTCCTTGCTTTTTTAAGTATTGCTCTTGTTTCTTGCAGCCGGGCCACGGTCAATGCAAAGAATCCGAATCCGCTTTCTTTGTGGGAGGATAATGCTCCAGCAAAGGTGGCTCTCACGGCTTATGTCGACTCTGTCACCAAAAAGGGCTCGGCTGATTTTATTCCTGTTAAGGACAGAATCGCCGTGTTTGATTTGGACGGCACTCTTTTCTGTGAGACCGACCCGATTTATTTTGACTGGATTCTGTATACTCAGCGAGTCCTGGACGATGAGAATTACAAGAACCGAGCGACGGAAGAGCAGATTGCTCTTGCCAATGATTTGCGGAAGGCGATGAAAACCAGGAATCTTTCGGAAGACCTTGAAGACCGCCATGCCGAACTTATGCCGCAGCTTTTCAAGGGATTCACTGTCGAAGAATTCAAGGACTATATCCGGGCTTACAAAAAACAGGATGCTCCGGGTTTCAAGAACATGAAGCGGGGAGAGGCATTCTATGAGCCAATGGTTCAGGTGGTGAACTATCTCGTTGAGAATGATTTCACCGTTTACATTTGCAGCGGAACGGACAGAATCACAGTTCGCACCCAGATTGAGGATCTGCTTCCTGTCGATGAGTCTCATGTTATCGGAACGGACAATACTCTTGTCGCAACAGCTCAGGGCGAAAGGAGCGGCTTGGACTATGTCTTTACAAAAGATGATGATGTCGTGCTTGGCGGAAAAGCAATCTCAAAGAACGTCAAGATGAATAAAGTCTCCGTGCTTGCTCAGGAAATCGGGCGAAAACCGGTTCTTTCTTTCGGAAACAGCTCTGGTGACGCAAGCATGGCGAACTATGTGATTAACAAAAATAAGTACAAATCAGCTGCTTTCATGCTTTTGTGCGATGACACAGAACGAGAGTATGGAAAGCTTGAAAAAGCTGCCAAGATGAAGTCAGACTGCCAGAAATACGGCTGGATTCCAGTTTCAATGCGCGATGACTGGAAAACCATTTACAAAGCTGGAGTTGAGAAACGGTAAATCTGATTTTTTGTGGAGCTAATATGAAAAAACAGGGGTTCCGCTTCTTTCGCTCTATGAAAACGATGCGACACACGCTCCAAGTGCGCAAAGCATGGCTTTATTTTATCGCCCCGTGAGGACAGGCTGCCTTGCAGTCACCACAGCGGATGCAGTCCATGGAGTTTGGTTTTTCGTACACGGGAATGTTCAGCTTGCAAACTTTCTGGCAGGCTTTGCATCTTGTACATTTTTCGCTGTCGATTTTAAAGCGGTAGAATGAAATCTTGTTGAAGATTCCGTAAAGCGCACCCAGGGGGCAGATGTAGCGGCAGAAAGGGCGATAAATTATTATAGAAGAAAGAAGCGTTATTGCGAGAATCGTGATTTTCCAGCGGAAGATAAAGCCTGCCGCTCCCCTCATGGCAGAGTTCAAGAGCACGAGGGGAATTCCGCCTTCCAGACTACCCACCGGGCAAATCCACTTGCAGAACCAGGGTTCTCCCAGACCTGTGATGTCAATCACGAACATGGGAAGCAGAATCACAAAGACACCGAGAAAGACAAAGCGCAGCCAGCGCAGGCCCTTTTCCCCCGGAAGCCGGCGGATTTTTTTTACGAAGGGAATCTTAAAAAGCAAATCCTGAACAAGGCCGAAGGGACAGAGAAAACCGCAGACAAAACGGCCGAGAAAAGTCCCGAAAATCACCAGCAGACCTGCGATGTACATTGAAACCCGGTATTCCCGTGCGTTGAGCGTTGCCTGCAGGGAGCCTATGGGGCAGGCAGCCAGGGCTCCCGGGCAGGAATAGCAGTTCATTCCGGGAACGCAGACAAACTTGCTGCTTCCCTCAAAAATCTGGCCGTTGGCAAAGCCTTTGATGTAGCCGTTTGAGATGGCAGCAAAAGAAGCCTGAATTATGAGACGGATACGACTGTGTTTTTTAAGGTCTGTTTTCCTCATTTTATCCGATTCCGATGCATTCCATGCAGATACGGGTGGCCTTGTTGAAGACTGTTTCTGCCTCGCCACGGAAAATGCCTGCAAGGACAAGGACTATTCCGAGACAAAGAGAGATGATTGCGGTGATTATCCGGTGTTTTTCAGTCAATTTCATTTCTTTAAAATTTCATCGATGATTTTCTGCCAGTCTTTCTGACTTCTGGAGCCAAGATAAGCCTCGCCAATCTGCCTGCCGTTTGAATCTACGAAAATGGTTGTGGGCACGGCCTGAATGTTCTTGAGAAGGCCTGTCATCATCGTCATATTGGGAATGATGTGGGTGTAGTTGGCCCCGGTCTGGCTGATGATTGCCTCCCCGCTGGATTTTACGCGGGGATCGACATTTCCCTTTCGGTCAAGGATATCAATCACGATTCCGACGACTTCCACACCCTTAGCCTTATTTGCCTCGTTGAGTTTTGCAAGGTCGGGCATTTCACGGATACAGGGGCCGCAGAAAGTTCCCCAGATATTCAGTATGGTCACCTTGTTTTTGGCGAAAATGTCGCTTGTGACGGTGGCTCCCTTCATGTCGGTGGCGGTGAATGTGATTCTGTCGCCGGCCTTTTGTGCGAACGAGAGGCTTGTGAGAGCGAGAAGGGTAATTATTGCAAAGAATTTTTTCATTTCGGTCTCCTGTAAAAATGATTTATGCTTCTAGTATAAATATAATGCAATTTCCAGGGAAAAAGAATGAAAAGTATTTGAATGCAGGATGAAAAGATTTTAAGAATCCTACAAGAAGTAAGTTTTCATCAATCCTTTGCCTTTGACATTGATTTCTGTGTTCTCGCTGTACTGGAAAAGGCTTGCGGTCTGGGATTTTGTGTTTTCTGTAACGTGGATTTTCATAGGAAGACCCGTGCTTTCCATTCTGCTTGCGACATTGACGGTATCGCCCCAGATGTCGTAAATGAACTTTGTTTTTCCGATTACGCCTGCAACGAGTGCCCCGGAGTTTATTCCAAGCCTGATTTGAAGCTTGATATTTGAATTCTCGTTGAAAGAATTAACATCGTCTAAGAGACCTTGTGCGAAGCGAAGCATTTTGACAGCTCCATCGTTCCTGCTGTCCTCACTGAGGCCAGTTGCCGCCATGTAAGCGTCTCCGATTGTTTTGATTTTTTCGATTCCTTCCCGCTGGGCACGCTCATCAAACATTGAGAACATTTTGTTGAGCATAGTGACCACTTCTTCAGCAGTCATTTCGCCGCTTATTTTGGTGAATCCTACAATATCGGTGAAAAGGACTGTGACGTTGGGATATTCCTTAGCTATTGTTCTGTCCGGGTGGGCAGTGAGTTCATTTGCAATTTCTTTCGGAAGAATGTTCAGGAGCAGTTTTTCTGAACGGTTTTTCTCGGCTTCGAGTTCTTTTGTGCGTTCTTTTACAGTGCTTTCGAGCTTAATGTTTTCTTCTTCGACACGGATGAGCTTACCTTCAAGGAGCATGATTGTCATTGAGATGACGAAAATGATGAAAATAATGCCGAGGAAAACATCAAAAACAGTATTCGTGATTGGTTTTAATATGCTTGTATAAGAGAAAACGATTTTTTGTGAAAGCGGCTGATAGTCATGGGGTGTGTACATGATACAGCCGAATCCAAGTGTCTTTAGAGGTGTGATTCTGTAAAAATCTTCACCGTGAATATTTTCTTTATCGCCATCGCGGGGTTTTATGACATTCAATTTGCCGTCTGCAAGTTTGAATGTTCCGTTCCATGGGCCAGGGTCTACTGAACATCCTTCCGGGACGAAAATCGAGAATTTCCAGTCGGTGATGATGGTGCTTCCCATGTTGTTGAAAATAACGCCGTCATATTGTGCGCCGGTTCTGTCCAGGTCGTTTCCGTCAACCCAGTGTTTTTCGGCGTTTCGTACAAAAGTTATGCAGACTGATTTTGAAGAGTCATTTTCTGTGTAAGCTTTATCGATTACAAGAGTCTTTTCGGGAATGGCTATTCCATTGATTGAGACGATTAAAAGAACCAGAAGAACTCCGCCGAGACATAGAGAGAGAGTCTGCCAGAGATGGTTTCTTTTGACCCTTTTCTGAGTTTTTATTGATGTGCCTTCTATTTTGTAGCTGGGGCTGACAATTGCAGATTCTTGTTTACCTGAATAAAATTCAAGCTCCATCAATTTTATTGAAGAGTAGAAAAGGTGCAGGGCTGCAAGTCCCAGCGAAATATCAATCCATGAAAATCCGTAGACAGAAAGAATCAAAATTACGCCGATTAGCGGGAAGATAAAATATATTAAAAGAGAAAAAAAGATATTTGTGGCGAGCTGCTTACGCTTTTGAAGAAGCATTGTAAATGTGATAAGCCCCGGCAAAAGGCCAAGGCCTACACTCAGAGAATATAATGTGCTTCTGTGGTAAAGATTGTTTTCGTCGAAATAATAGAATAGATTTGTGAACTGGCTGATTATTGTAAGAATAACGCCCGCAATGCAGAAAAGAAGAACGATAAAAAGCTGGGCGGGAATTCCGCTTTTTAGGGTTTCCTTTGGATTTAAAAGAATCGTAAAACTCAGTTGCGAGTGCTTGATGAATTCACAAACATAAAAACAGAAGAGGAAAGAGACTGAAAAATTGCATGCAAAGACAAAAAAATTACTCAGTCGAACCATGTAGTAGCCCAAAGTGCTTGTGTTTCCACGGTAAATGTAGGCGAAAACATCGGAAAGAAGCAGAAATCCTGTGAAAAGTTCGATGAGTATGAGTGTTCGCCGGCTATTTTGTTTTAGCTTGTGTCCTGAACATAAAAAAATTCCTACTTGAAAACAAAAAAATGAAAGAAAGGCTAAAGATGAAATGCTGATGGTTCGCATAAAGTCAGTCATTAAAACTTCCTCTGAAAATTATTACGGCTACCATTATAATATCATCTTAAGAAAATTTAAATAAAAATTGATAAGGGAATAGCAAAATTTTGATGTTCAGGATTTAACATTTCCGCTCACCAGGTCAAGGTTTTACCACCGGTTTCTGAGGTCGTGCGGGGCGGCTTCCATGTTGTGCCCCGGCAGGCTGCTTTTTGCCCTTGCTTGCTGTGGCCGCCTTTTTTCCCTCGTCCTTGTTGAAATTCGCTTTCAAATAGAAATTTTCTATGGGCTGGTAGCCAAGTGGCTCTACAAGCTCGTTCCAGTTTTTTGGCAGTTTAATTTCCGTGGTGACGAATCCGCCGCCCGGCATAACCTGAACCTTGTTGCGGTTTGCGTCTCCAGTGACCAGGAAGGCCGTGTCGCCCTTGTTCATGGTGGCGATTGTCATGATTTCATCTTCTTTCACAAGAGGTTTCAGCCACTCAGGGGTAGCCGTCATTTTTGCCTGCTCAGTCTCGTCTTTTTTAAGCATTTCGTAGTGCTCATCGAAAGTGCGCCGTTTGTACTGCTGGCTTCCGGTGTTTGCCCAGTAGTGGGCGTAGGTGCGAAGGGCCAGGGGACGGCGGGCTGTCTCAATCAGAGCGTCTTCCAAATCCGATTTTGTCTTGTATTCCTTTGCAAGGTCTTTTGCCACATACTCAGTGATGAAAACGGTGCGATTAACCTGGGGCTTTGTGTTTCCAAGACCGTTCTGCTGTTTTTCTGTGATGTCGAAGGCCATAATATTCATGATTTTTTCGGCATCGTCGGTGGCGGGCGTAATGTTGTTTCCCCAGGCAAGGGCAGAGCCTAGCGTGATTGTATTTGCGTTCAAATCAAATCCCTGCTGCACATGATAGGGCTTCCAGCCGATTTTTACGCAGGCTTCGTCGTCCTCACTGAATGTAAAAGGCGTGAGGTAGCCGAAAGAGCCCATGCGGTTTTCTTTGACATAGTAGCCGCCAATGTTGAGCATGGCCAAATCAATGAATCGCCCCAGAGCCTTGTTTGCTTTTTCGCTGATCATTCCCTGCTGGTTGTCAATTCCCAGCTGTCGGGCAAGAGGGCCGTTAAGAAAGGCGAAGGGAGTCCAGCCGTGGGTTGAGGCAAGGGGTTTTCGCCATTCACCGTTGTTCATTCCCTGCACGAAGGCAATGCAGACCGGCATGAACTCAGGCGGGACTCCCGCCATGACGGCGTTTGCAGCCACCGTGTAGACAGTGCATTCCCGGTAGGCCAGGGCAAAGGTGCCTAAAACATCGCTTCCCTTAAAGCCGGTAAATTTAAGATATTCTTGAATCTTTTCGTCAGTTGGCGGAACGACAGGAAGACCGTCAGTCCAGCCGTTTACCTGCATGTATTCCTGAATCTCGTCGAAATTTCCGTAATAGATGATTTCGTCGGCAGGTCTCTTGCCCTCTGGAGCGTATTTTTCAATTTCTTCTTTTGTAATCTGAGTGGTGAGGGCTGTCTTAATCTGAGGCCAGAGAACTTTTCTTGCATTCTTTTTGAGTTCGTCTGTGGAATGGGAAGCAAAAGCTCCCGGATATTCGGCCGTGCGGAGGACAGGAACGCCCCGGTTTACGCCTGTTGAATGAACCTGAGCAACGAAAGTTGGAGCGGCAACGGTTACGGACGGGATTCCGATATATTCTGCTGCGATGGAGTCTCCAGTTTCTTTTGTGGTGCAAAGTCCGCAGCCACAGTTTCCAACGATGACGGCATCAACTTTCAGTTCCTTGAGCTTGTCCTGAAATGCCTTTGTCTTTTCTGTCTGGCCGAAGACTGAATAAGGGCCTGCCTGCCCGATGTCGTCGAACATGTAGATTTTGCATGTGGGGAATTCCTTTTCGATGCACTTCTTCAGTTCGTTGTGGGTGGTGATAGCCATGAAAGATCCGCCGACAAGTGCGATTGTCTTTCCTTTGAGCGTGTCGAGCCGTTTTGCCTGGCTGATCATCGGAACATCATGGTAGCCGACGGGAGAAATGATGGCGTAATTTTGGCTTCCGTCGTCCGCGTACTGCGGCACAAAACACACGCCGTCCACGCATTCATCGGGATTGGTGCTGTATTTGGTCGCGGCAAAGAGGGTGGTTGAGCCTGTCGAAACCACCAATGCTGTGAGAGCCGCACACAGTGAAATCAGTTTTTTCATAAGAGTCTCCCAGTTACTTTGCAAACAGCCAGTCAAGTATATCTTCCGACAAACCTTCTTTGCAGGTTTTTTTGTGGTCATATCCTTCCAGAATCTTTATATGGGCATTGCCGCCGTTATATTGCAGCTCTGCGACAATATCGGCATTGCGCTTTACTTTTTGCGATGCAATTTCATCGTCACTTTTGGTTGAGCGCAAGGCATTGTCCTTTGCATCGGGATTCGACACGACATCGTTGCTTCCTATGACTGCATACAGTGCCGTTTTTAGCAGATTTTCCAAATTTACATCGCTTGGCGACGAGGCGATTGCGACCGCTTTTTCAGCAAAATCGGGGTACTGACTTGCCATCGCCCAGATGCCGCTTCCGCCTTTTGATGCGCCTGCAATGTATATGTGCGCACAGCCGTGTTCCCGCGCAAATGTTTCGCAAAGCGATTTTAAGTCTGCGGAAATTGCACGCCACGGTGTATTTTCAGGGCATTGGGGAGCAAGCACAAACGCGCTGACTCCGTGCTTTTCGATATAAGAAGCCGCATCCAAAGCCGGGGTGCGTTCCATCTGCTTTTGATTGTCCGTGCCGCTCGCAGAATTTCCATGCAAGAACACGAAAAGCACCGGTTCGCCAGCACCTGCATTGAACTGCTTGTAGCGGTAGGGAATGTTCAGCGATTCTCCCTCGAATGTAGCGGCGAGAAAATCATTTCCCGTTTTAAGCGGTCTCTCAGGTCTTTTTGTTCCCGCGAATGCGGTGTTTGGACTGGCAGCGAAGCTCCCCGCGCCGCCTGTCGAAGCCACCAGTGCGAGAGCCGCCCCTGTAAGAAGAAATTCCTTTAGTTTTTTCATAAAATGCCTCCAAAGCGGGGTGCGCAAGGTAGGGAGCGACCCGAAGGGGCAAAACTCACGAGGTGAGTTTTGAGCGAGTCTCGGAAAAATCTGTGATTTTTCCGCGGTTCCCCGCTACCTGCGTTGCTTACTTGCGCAAGGGATAGTAGCACCGCCGAAGGCGTTCACCGGTCAGCAAGGTGACCGGTGAATGGAGCGTCAGCGGAAGTGCGGATAGCCCGACCCGGAGCCGCTTGTGGCGTAGGGGTGCGCCCATATTTTTATGATTTTACGATACAAGAACTTTTTATTTGGGGCATTAAGACAAGATTAAGCGAAGATGAAAGATTTTTAATAGGATATTTTATTTTTTGAAATTCCGCTATAATTCTATCATTCGTTTTATTGATTTATCTTGCCTGTCAGAAAATTCTTTGAGGTTTTTATGTCGAAATTCCTTCATGTCCTTATGATAATCGGAATCGCAATTCTGGCTATCGCTTCCATTGTCTCCCTCTTTGCTTTTGTCTTCTTGAAGACCTGGAAGCCCTTCGGTGGAAAGGCGGGCAGGGCAGACCGCAAGAATTATGCTGAGCGTGCTTCAAATTTTGACGGGAAAAAATTTCATAATGCAGAAGAATTTCCGGTTCTTGCCATGTCGGATAATCCTCCGCCGGATCCGCTGACTTTTTCAAAGAATTCGCCAAGGCCGGATTTTGACTTTCCTTTGCGACAGCCTGACTTTTTGACTCAGGGTGATAAAAATGCCCGTCCTGGACTAAAAGATTTTCGTGTCACCTGGATTGGCCATTCAAGCCTTTTGATTCAGATGCACGGGATGAATATTCTTGTAGATCCGGTTTTCGCAGAGATGATTTCGCCGGTTTCTTTCGCCGGAAGCAAAAGGTTTACAAAAACGCCTTTTTCTGTTGCTGACCTGCCAGAAATTGACATTCTCCTTCAATCCCACGACCATTATGACCATTTGGATTATGATTTTATCCGTGAGGCTGATAAAAAAATTAAGAGATACATTGTTCCGCTTGGCGTCGAGAATCATCTGGAGCGATGGGGCGTAAAATCTTCCAAAATCACGAACATGGCCTGGTGGGAAGAAATCGAGCTTGAGGGGCTTACAATCGCCTGTACGCCGGCTCAGCATTTTTCGGGGCGGCATATCACAGACAACATGGCGACTTTATGGTGCAGCTGGGTTTTAAAAGACGAATTCCACAAGATTTTTGAAAGCGGAGATTCGGGCTGGGGCGGTCACTGGCAGAAAATCCATGAGAAGTACGGTGATTTTGACTTTGTAATGATGGAGTGCGGCCAGTATGATGTCCGCTGGCCAAGGGTTCATTCTTTCCCGGAGCAGTCTGCCGAGGCTGTAAAGATTCTTGGCGCTAAAATTGCCATGCCGATTCACTGGGGAGCGATTATCCTTTCAAGGCACGGCTGGGATGACAGTGTTGAGCGATTTTTGATTGCCGCCGAAAAAGAAGGAATCACGGTAATCACGCCATACATTGGACAGACTGCGAATATTGAGACAGCGCAATTGTTTACTGAAAGATGGTGGCGACGGAATAATCTTACTTTACTTAGATAAACAAGGAGCTTTTATGACTTTTAATCTTATCACAAATGATTCACTTGCAAAGATTTTTGCAGAGATTTCGGATTCTCCTCTTCCTTCAAGCGAGGAAATCCACATCATTCTTGAGGATGGAGAGCACAAAGGCCTGGAGCAAGAGAGACTTTTTTATGATTTAGCGAACCCGCTTTTGATTGAAAGCAAGTCTGGAAAAGCTGAGAATTGTGCCCTTCGTTCTGAGAATTGCGAGGCCTTCCACAAGGATACGGAGAACCGGGCCGTCATTACTTTTGGCCAAAACTGTACTTCGGTTACTTTGAAGAATTTCACGATTGAAAATACCCATGTCAAAACTTGCGAAGATGCTTCTCTTGGAAATCAGGCTGAGGCAATCTGCTTTCACTGTCCGAAAGGTAAGCTTTACTGTGAGGGAATGCGCTTTTTGAGCCGTCAGGACACGATTCATGTAAAGGGATTTTCTCACTTTAAGAATTGCTATGTCGCCGGTGATGTCGATTTTATCTGGGGCTACTGCGACACTTCTGTTTTTGAAAAATGCACCCTGCACACTATTGCTGACAACCGCGGGAACGACCGCCCGGCCTATGTTCTTCAGAGCCGTGCGCTCAACGGAAGGCCGGGATTCGTTTTTGTTGACTGCGACTTTACCGCCGAGAACAGGGGCAAAGAGGCACAGATTTTCATCGGCCGCTCACAGGGGACAGGAAAGCCTGACAGCCTTGACCGCTGGGATTCAATCGCACTCGTAAACTGCCGCATCTCTGATTTGTACGATAAAGCCCTTTGGACTGACGAGGATGGAAGAAGGGCTGTCTACCCGGAAATGGGAAGCATGATGGTTGGCTGGCGTCAGTTTGGCACAAAAATCTGTAATGGAGACGGTTCTTTAACAGCCTACGACCCGAGCTGGCAGGAAAAACACGGATATACAATGAGCGAAGAAGAAGCTAGGAAATTACTTAAACTTATTTAATCGCAAAAATGCAAATTTATATCAAAATCTTGTCTTTTCAAGTAAGGCATACTTTATATAATAGTAGAATCTAAAAAAGTGATAATGAGGATTTTTTTATGACTGAGATTAATATCAAAGATTTTGGCGGTAAAGGCGACGGAGTTTTTGACAATACCAATTCTTTTAAAGCAGCATTTGAGGAGCTTGCAAAAAACGGCGGCGGAAAACTTATCGTTGAGGATGGAACATGGCTTACAGGCCCGATTGATTTAATCAGCGATTCAACGCTGGAGCTTCAGGAAGGTGCTGAGCTTTCTTTTATCACTGACCCGAACGCATATCCCCCGGCATTTACCCGCTGGGAAGGCGTTGAGTGCTATGCAATGCACGCTCTTATCCGGGCCGCAGACTCAAAAAATATAAAAGTCACGGGCCGTGGAACAATCAATGGAAACGGAAATGCCTGGTGGGAGCTTAAAAAGGCCAAAAAGGAATCTGGCCAGTCTACGCCGGTTGAGCCTTATGAGCTTGCCCTTGCAAAAATGAACCCTGGTTACGAAAATCAGGCTGGTGGCGGCGGCGGCCGTGAAACTCAGTTCTTGCGCCCATGTCTCATAGAATTCATCAACTGTCAGGGTGTCACACTGGAAGGTGTCTCAATCAAGAATTCTCCTTTCTGGACTGTTCATCCCCTTTATGTGGATGACCTCACCCTGCAGAATCTTAAAATCGAAAATCCATATTCAGCACCGAACACAGACGGAATCGATGTTGACTCATGCACCAATGTCAAAATCC